>JBQCFA010000299.1:0-8719 GCA_051959695.1 Rhizobiaceae bacterium | reverse complement strand
CTGGTCAACATCGTCTCGGTCACGCTCGCCACGCATAATCGCGACAATGCCCGCCGCTTCGCCGAGCTTCTGGCGCGGCTGCCGGAGGTGCTGGAGGCGCATGCGCTGACCGGCGAGATGGATTATTTCGTCAAGGTGGTGACGCCTGATCTCAAGTCGCTGGCGGAATTCGTCAACGACGTCCTCCTGCCGCACGAATCCGTACAGCACGTGAAGACGTCGATCGTGCTGCAGACGCTCAAGGAAACGACCGAACTGCCGCTTTAGCGCCGGCAGCGACGGCTGGTCGGGTCCGCCCGAAATGTTACGATTGCAGCACAAAGTCGGTCTTTTTTGTGATGGATCGGCATGCGACATTGCGCTTTCCCGAAAATGCTGGAATGTGGCGTTCGGGACGGAACAAAAAAACGGGAGGACGACAATGAGACGTGATTTCCTTAAAGGCATGGCGGCCGTCGGAGCCGTGGCCGCGACCGGCGGCCTGCGCGGCGTTCGCAAGGCTTTTGCGGCGCCCGAGGTGACGCTGAAGCTGCACCAGTTCCTGCCGGCGCAGGCCAACGTGCCGAAATACGTGCTCGACGTCTGGGCCGACAATGTCGAGAAGTCGTCGGGCGGCAAGATCAAGGTCGAGCGCTATCCCTCCATGCAACTCGGCGGCAAGCCGCCGGAATTGATGGACCAGGCGATCGACGGCACGGTCGATGTCGTCTGGACCGTGGTGGGCTATACGCCGGGGCGCTTCCCGCGCCCGGAAGTCTTCGAACTGCCCTTCATGATGACCAATGCCGAGGCGACGTCGCGGGCATATTGGGATGTCTTCCAGAGCGACATGAAGGACCAGGATTTCAAGGGCGTCCATATCCTCGGCACTTGGGTGCACGGGCCTGGCGTCATCCATACGCATGATCCGGTGAACAAGCTCGAGGACATGAAGGGCAAGAAGCTTCGCGCCCCGACCCGCGTCATCACCGGCATGCTGGAGCAACTCGGATCGACCGCCGTCGGCATGCCCGTCCCGGCGATCACCGAGGCCTTGTCGAAGGGGGTCATCGACGGATGCGTCATCCCCTGGGAGGTGACGGACGCGCTGAAGGTGCCGGAACTGGTCCACAACCACACCGAGTTCCACGGCGACCGCGCGCTCTACACCACGGCCTTCGTGCTCGCCATGAACAAGGCCAGGTACGACGGCCTGACGCCCGAGCAGAAAAAGGCCGTCGACGACAATTCCGGAGCGGAATTCTCCGCCTTCGCCGGCAAGACGCAGGCCTACTGGGACGGCCCGTCGCGCGAGAAGGCGGTCAAGCTTGGCAACAACATCATCGAGCTCGACCAGAAGGAGGTCGACCGCTGGAAGAAGGCGGCCGAGCCGACATACGCCAAGTGGATCGGCGAGATGAAGGCCAAGGGCGTCGACGGCCAGGCGCTGATCGACAAGGCCCGGGGGCTCATCGACAAATACACCAAGGCGTAGAAAAGGCGCATGGGCGCGGGCCGGTCCCTTCGACGGACGGGCGGTCCGCGCCGCTGCTCTGCATTTCCCGGAACGGCCCGCAGGAGGGGGACGGATGGACCTGACGCGGATTGTCGGTTGGCTGGCGCGGGCGCTTGCGATGCGGGGTGGCGCCGTCCTGGTGGCCATTACCGTCCTGACGGTCGCCAGCATCGTCGGCCGCGCGGTGGTCACGGTCGCCTATTCGCATACGCCGGACTATCTCGCCTTCCTCGAGCTCCCGCTCGGCTGGCTGCGGGCCGGCGCCGCGTATCTTGCCAGTCACGGCGTGGGACCCGTTCCCGGCGACTACGAGATGGTGCAGGACGGCACCGGCTTCGCCATCTTCGCCTTCCTTCCCTGGTGCCAGTTGAACCGCGGCCATGCGACGGTCGATGTCTTCACGTCGTTCCTGCCCGACTGGACGAATAGATGGATCGACCTGGTGAGCGAGCTTCTGATGACGGCCGTCATCGTGCTCATCGCCTGGCGGCTTGGGGTCGGCGCGATGGACAAGATGCGCTACGGCGAGACGACCTTCATCCTGCAATACCCGGTCTGGTGGGGCTACGCCTTCGCCATGGTCGGCGCCGTCGTCGCCGTCATCGTGTCCTTCTACATGCTCGCGGTGCGTATCGGCGAGGTCGTGACCGGCAAGGCGGCCTTCGGCCCCAGCCAGGGAGGCATGCATTGACCAGTCTCGAAATCGGACTGGCGTCCTTTCCGGTCCTCCTGCTGCTGATCTTCGCCCGCATTCCGATCGGGCTCGCCATGCTGCTTTGCGGCATGGTCGGCACCTGGATCGTGACCGGCACGACCCTGCCGATCCTTTCCAAGCTCAAGTCCGAAACCTACACGACCTTTTCCGACTACTCGCTTTCCATCGTCCCGCTCTTCCTTTTGATGGGGCAGTTCGCCTCGCTCGGCGGCATGTCGCGGTCGCTGTTCAAATCGGCGGAGAAATGGCTCGGCCACCGGCGCGGCGGCGTCGCCATGTCCGCGGTCGGCGCCTGCGCCGGCTTCGGCGCCATCTGCGGCTCGTCGCTGGCGACCGCCGCCACCATGGCGCAGGTGGCGCTGCCGGAACTGCGCCGCTACGGCTATTCGGAGGCGCTTGCGACCGGCACGCTCGCCGCCGGCGGTACGCTCGGCATCCTGATCCCGCCCTCGGTCGTACTGGTCATCTACGCCATCCTCGCCGAGCAGAACATCGCCAAGCTCTTCCTCGCCGCCGTCGTGCCCGGCGTGCTTGCCGCGATCGGCTACATGATCGCGATTTCGATCTACGTGCGCCTGCATCCGGACGAAGCCGGCACGCGCGAGCCCGCCCCCTATGCCGAGCGCTTCCGCGCGTTGGTCGACGTCTGGCCGGTGCTGCTGGTCTTCCTCGCCGTCGTCGGCGGCATCTATCTCGGCTGGTTCACGCCGACGGAGGGCGCGGCGGTGGGCGCCGCCGGCACCGGCATCATTGCCTGGGTGAATGGCGGCCTGACGCGGCACTCCATGGCCGAGGCCATCCTCGGAACGGCAAGCGCCAGCGCCATGATCTTCTTCATCGTCTTCGGCGCCAGCTTCTACAATTCCTTCCTGGCGCTGTCGCAACTGCCGCAGGTGGCGGCCGCCTACATCGCCGGTTCCGGCTACAGCCCCTGGCTCGTGCTGGCCGCGATCCTGCTGCTCTACCTGGCGCTCGGCTGCGTCATGGATTCGCTGTCCATGATCCTGCTCACCATCCCGATCTTCTATCCGATCATCATCGGGCTGGATTTCGGCCTGCCCAAGGAGGAGCTGGCGATCTGGTTCGGCATCCTGGCGCTGATCGTGGTCGAGGTCGGCCTGATCACGCCGCCGGTCGGGATGAATCTCTTCGTCATCAATTCGATGGCGAAGTCGCCCATTTCCGCCACCTATCGCGGCGTCATCCCCTTCGTCATCAGCGATATCGTCCGTACGACGATCCTGACCATCTTCCCGACGATCTCGCTGTTTTTGATCCGCTGGCTGTATTGAGCACCCCTCATCCGCCTTCGCTTCGCTCAGGCACCTTCTCCCACAAGGGGAGAAGGGGGAACTTGGTTCAGGTTCGCTGCTAATCGCCAGACTTGAAGGTTCTGCGGCTGCGGGCAAGCAGCGCATTCCCTTCTCCCCTTGTGGGAGAAGGTGTCGCCGAAGGCGACGGATAAGGGGTAATGCCTTACCCCTTCATCTGCTGCACCAGGCCGAACAGATTCGTGCAGCGCGCGCCTGAGCGGCAATAGGCGAGGACGGGCGCTTGCGCGCCGTCGAGCGCCGCCTTCATGTCGCGGACATTATCGGCCGTGATGGCGCCGGAGACGACCGGAATATAGGTGAATTTCAGCCCGGCCTTTTCGGCGGCTCTGCGAATGTCGTCATGCGGCACCGCGCCGTCTTCGCTGTCGGGGCGATTGGAGATGAGGGTCCTGTAGCCGGCGTCGGCGATCGTCTTGACGTCGTCGGCGGTAATCTGTCCGGTGACGGAAAACCCGTCGGCGATCGGGCGAATTTCCATGGGCGTCGGCTCCTGATGGCGATGCGTTGCTTCGGCGAAGATGTAGCCGCTGTCGAGGCCGGAATCAAAGCCCGTTGAGCGGCACCTTCAGCGCCGGCCTGCCGCTCTGGTCGGTAGGCAGGTGCCCGGCGCGCATGTTCACTTGCAGCGAGGGGATGATCAGCTTCGGCATGGCGAGCGTCTTGTCGCGCGCCTCACGCACCTTGACGAACTCGTCTTCCGAGACTCCGTCATGGACGTGGATATTGTGCGCGCGTTCGTCGGCCACCGTGGTTTCCCACTTTATGTCGCGGCCGTTCGGCCCGTAGTCATGGCACATGAACAGCCGCATCTCCCCGGGCAGCGAGAGCACGCGTCTGATCGAGCGGAAGAGCGTGCGCGCGTCGCCGCCGGGAAAGTCGGCCCGCGCCGAGCCGCCGTCCGGCATGAACAGTGTGTCGCCGACGAAGGCCGCGTCGCCGATAACATGCGTCATGCACGCCGGCGTATGACCCGGCGTCGCGATGGCGTGCGCCGTCATCGTGCCGATCGTGTAGCTGTCGCCGTCGGTGAACAGCCGGTCGAATTGCGAGCCGTCACGCTGGAATTCGGTGCCCTCGTTGAAGATCTTGCCGAACGTGTCCTGGATGATGCGGATGTTCTCGCCGATCCCCATCTTGCCGCCAAGCTTCTGCTGGATGTAGGGCGCGGCGGAGAGATGGTCGGCGTGGGCATGCGTCTCGATGATCCATTCGAGCTTCAGGCCGTGGTCTTCTATGTGGCGGATGATCCGGTCCGCATTGGCGTAGGCGATGCGCCCAGCCGCATAGTCGATATCCATCACGGAATCGATGACGGCGCAGGCGGCCGAAGCCGGATCCTTGACGACGTAGGAGATCGTGTTGGTTTCCTTGTCGAAGAAGGCGGTGACATCCGGCTTCACCGAAAGGTCGGGCGTGAAGGGGATTGTGTCGCTCATCGTCCTGATCCTCCTTACTCGGCCGCCGGCTGCACGCGGGCAGTCGCGAGCCGTGCGATGATGATACCGGCGATCATTGCGGCGAGAAAGACCGGCGTCTGCGGGTGAAGCAGGCCGATCGCCGGTATCGCGCCGCCGGGGCAGAAGCCGGCGATGCCCCAACCGATACCGAAAATCGCCGCCCCTCCGACCAGGCGTGTCTTTCGCGTCCGTTCGGTTGCAGCCTCGAGAACATATGAATATATATTCATATGTTCAAGGGAAATGCTCATGCGATTCGACTTTGCTCGTATGAAGACGGCGGCGGCGGAAGCGTCTGAGCTTCTGGCAACGATGGCCAATGCCAACAGGCTCTTGGTCCTGTGCAATCTCGTTGAACAGGAGATGTCGGTTCAGGCCCTGGCTGAGGCGGTCGGCATGAACCAGTCGGCATTGTCGCAGCAATTGGCCAGGCTGCGCGCCCTGAAGCTCGTCGCCACCCGTCGCGAGGGCAGGACCATCCACTACCGGCTCGCCTCGCCGGAGGTCGCCCGCATCCTGCAGACGCTTTATGCGATTTATTGCGGGCCGGCCGAGGAACCGGCCGCCGACCGGACGGGCGCCGCCAAATTGATGCCGGGTCGTCAGTTCTTGAACAGCCCGCCCATCTCCGCCAGTTCGCGCAGATGGTAGTCGCTGTCCCCGAAGGTGAAATCGATCATCGTCATGCGCTTGAAATAGTGGCCGACGGCATATTCCATCGTCATGCCGACGCCGCCATGGATCTGCACCGCATTCTGGCCGACCAGCGTGCCGCCGCGCCCGATCTCCGCCTTGGCGGCGTGGGTGGCGCGCTGCCGCTCTTCCGCATCCTCGCTGTCCGCCATCATGGTGGCGAAATACGTGATCGACCGCGCCTGCTCGATCGCCACGAACATGTCGACGGCCTTGTGCTGCAGCACCTGGAACGAGCCGATCGGCACGCCGAACTGCTTGCGAACCTTCATGTATTCGACGGTGAGCGCGTGCATGGCGGCCATGACGCCGACCGCCTCCGCCGACAGCGCCGCTATGCCCTGGTCGGCGACGCGATAGGCAAGCGGCAGCCCGTCCTCCGGGTCGCCGAAGACGGCTTCGGCCGGCACCGCGACATTCTCCAGCGTTACTTCCGCGGCGCGCTGGCCGTCCTGCATCGGATAGCCGCGCCGTGACACGCCGTCCGCCTTGGCGTCCACCAGGAACAGGCCGATGCCCTTCTCGTCGCCCTTTCCGCCGGCGGTGCGCGCGGTGACGACCAGCCTGTCGGCGCTGTCGCCGCCGATCACCACGCCCTTGGCGCCGGAGAGCCGCCAGCCCTTGCCGTCCTTCTTCGCCACCGTCTCGACCCTGTTGAAGTCGTAGCGCGAATGGCGTTCGGTATGGGCGAAGGCGAGCTTCAACGAACCGTCCGCCACCTGCGGCGCGAATTCCGCCCGAAGCGCCTCGTTGCCGCCGAGCCGCAGGAAGCCGCCGCCGAGCACCACGGTCGGGAAATAGGGCTCCAGCGCCAGGGCGCCGCCGAGAGCCTCCATGACGATCATCGTCTCGACCGGTCCGCCACCGATGCCGCCATCCTCCTCGGCGAAAGGCAGCGCCATCAGGCCCATCTCGGCATATTGACGCCACATATCGGCGCTCCAGCCTTCCGGCGCCGCCAGATATTTCTTGCGCTGCTCGAAACCGTAATTGTAGGCGAGGAGCCGGGACAGCGAATCCTTCAGGATCGATTGTTCTTCGGTAAGTTCGAAATCCATATTTCCCTCAAAATCCCAGAACCGCCTTGGCGATGATGTTCTTCTGGATCTCGTTCGATCCGCCGTAGATCGAGACCTTGCGCGTGTTGAAATAGGTCGGCGCGGCGAAAGGCGCGTAGTCCGGGCCGACCGGCGGTTCGTTCCAGCCTTCCTCGGCGGGCGGCTGATAGGGCATGGCATACGGGCCCATCACTTCCATCAGCAATTGCGTGGTGGCCTGCTGGATCTCCGAGCCCTTGATCTTGAGAATGGAGGAGGCGGGGTCGGGCTTGCCTGTCTTGCCGCGCTTGGCGTCGGCCGCCACCACGCGGAGCTGCGTCAGCTCGAGCGCCTTCAGGTCGATCTCGATCGAGGCGAGCTTCTCGCGGAATCTCTGGTCATCGATGAGCGGCCTTCCGCCCGCCATCTCGAGCGCGGCAAGCTCGCGGATCCGCGCCACGCGCTGCTTGGAGATGCCGATGCGGGCGATGTTGGTCCGTTCGTTGCCAAGCAGGAACTTGGCGTAGTCCCAGCCCTTGTTCTCCTCGCCGACGAGGTTTTCCGCCGGCACCTTCACGTCGGTCAGGAACACCTCGTTGATCTCGCGCCCGCCATCCATGGTGACGATCGGCCTCACCTCGATGCCGGGCGTGTTCATGTCGATCAGCAGGAAGGAGATGCCTTCCTGCTTCTTGGCGTCCGGATCGGTGCGCACGAGGCAGAAAATCCAGTCGGCATGCTGCGCCAGCGTCGTCCATGTCTTCTGGCCGTTGACGATGTAGTGGTCGCCTTTCCTGACGGCGCGCGTCCTCAGCGAGGCGAGGTCCGAGCCCGAGCCCGGCTCCGAGAAACCCTGGCACCACCAGTCGGTGAGGTCGACGATGCGCGGCAGATATTTCTTCTTCTGCGCCTCGCTGCCGAAGGTGTAGATCACCGGCCCGACCATATTGGCGCCGAAGGCGAGCGGCTGCGGCGCCGGCCATTTCTGCGTCTCCTCGAGGAAGATGTACTGCTTCATCGGATCCCAGCCGGTGCCGCCATACTCGACCGGCCAGTGCGGCACGCCCCATCCCTTCTCGGCAAGGATGCGGGTCCAGCGGACGAGGTCCTCCTTGTCCATGGATTCGCCGTCCGCCATCCGCTTGCGGATGTCTTCTGGCATCTTCTCCTTCAGGAAGGCGCGCACCTCCTCGCGGAAGGCGTTCTCCTCAGGGGTAAATCGCAGGTCCATAGAATCACCTCCACTGGTCGCCCGTTGATCGCCGTTCGTCGGTCGAAAGAATACGACCCGCGAACAACGACCGACGACCGACTCAATTGATCTCGAACAGTCCCGCCGCGCCCATGCCGCCGCCGACGCACATGGTGACGACGGCGTATTTGACACCACGTCGCTTGCCCTCGATCAGCGCGTGGCCGGCGAGCCGCGAGCCGCTCATGCCGTAGGGATGGCCAACCGCGATCGAGCCGCCGTCGACGTTGAGCTTTTCCGGGTCGATGCCGAGCCGGTCGCGGCAGTAGATCACCTGCACGGCGAAGGCCTCGTTCAGTTCCCACAGCCCGATATCGTCGACCTTCAGCCCGTGCCGCTCGAGCAGGCGCGGCACGGCGAAGACCGGGCCGATGCCCATCTCGTCGGGCTCGCAGCCGGCGACGTTGAAGCCGCGCAATATGCCGAGCGGCGTAAGCCCGCGCCGCGCCGCTTCCTTGTCGCTCATCATGACGTTGGCGGAAGCGCCGTCGGAAAGCTGGCTGGCGTTGCCGGCGGTGATCGTGCCGCCCTCGCGCACCGGCTTCAGGCCGGCAAGACCCTCCGCCGTCGTGTCGGGGCGCGGGCCCTCGTCATGGGAGAGCGTCACCTTCTTGTGGCTGATCTCCTTGGTCTCCTTGTCGACAACCGCCATGGTGACGTCGATCGGTGCGATCTCCTTGTCGAAGCGCCCCGCCTCGCGCGCCGCCGCCACGCGCTTCTGCGACAGGAGCCCGTA
>JBQCFA010000298.1:0-5350 GCA_051959695.1 Rhizobiaceae bacterium | reverse complement strand
GGCGCCGTCGCGCAGCGTGATGTTCTCGTCGGGCACAACGAGGTCGGGGTCGATGGCGCGCTGGCTGCCGAGCCCGTCGCAGGTCGGGCAGGCGCCGGCCGGATTGTTGAAGGAGAACAGGCGCGGTTCGATCTCCGGAATGGTGAAGCCGGAGACCGGGCAGGCGAACTTTTCCGAGAAGAGCAGCCGCTCATGCGTCTCGTTCTTCGACTTGTTGGCGGCGCCGCCCTCGGCCGTCTCCTCCGGCGGCAGCGGCTTGTCGGCCATCTCGGCTATTGCGAGCCCGTCGGCGAGCTTCAGCGCCGTCTCCAGTGAATCCGCCAGGCGCGTGGCGATGTCGGGGCGCACGACGAGGCGGTCGACGACCACGTCGATGTCGTGCTTGTACTTCTTGTCGAGCGCCGGCACGTCGGCGATCTCATAGAAGGTTCCGTCGACCTTGACGCGCTGGAAGCCCTTCTTCTGCAGCTCGGCGAGTTCCTTGCGGTACTCGCCCTTGCGCCCGCGCACCATGGGCGCGGTCAGGTAGAGGCGGGTCCCTTCCGGCAGCGCCAGGACGCGATCGACCATCTGCGAGACCGTCTGGCTCTCGATCGGCAGGCCGGTCGCCGGCGAATAGGGAATGCCGACGCGGGCGAAGAGCAGGCGCATGTAGTCGTAGATCTCGGTCACCGTGCCGACGGTGGAACGCGGGTTGCGCGAGGTCGTCTTCTGCTCGATGGAGATGGCGGGTGAGAGGCCGTCGATCTGGTCGACGTCCGGCTTCTGCATCATCTCCAGGAACTGGCGGGCATAGGCCGACAGGCTCTCGACATAGCGGCGCTGGCCCTCGGCGTAGATGGTGTCGAAGGCGAGCGAGGATTTTCCCGAGCCCGACAGGCCGGTCATCACGGTCAGCGAGTCGCGCGGGATGTCGAGATCGACGTTCTTTAGATTGTGCTCGCGGGCGCCGCGAACCGAAATATATCTGTGCTCGGCCATGCTGCCGCTTTCTCGTCCGCAAGGGTTGGAACGGCGCGGCGGGAAACCGGCCAGCTCCTCATGTAGGTATTTTCGCCGCCGCGTCGAGCCGCGCGCCTCCGCGCGAAGCTTTAGCCGTTTTGCGGCGGGACCGGCAAGCGCGAAGAACAAAGCTCGAACGCGCTCCTGACAGCGTCATGGCAGGAGGTGTGTCCCGCTGCGGCGCCTCGGAGGGCCGTTCACAATTGCTGTAACATTGGCCGAAGCGTTTGACGAAGCCGGCTATCGGGACCACACTCTCAATGTCTGGATCGGTGAAGTTCGTTGTCATACGGACCTTGCGAGACGCCGCAAGCAACGCGAAGCACGCACCGACGGACGATGGCGCAACGGACAGAGGAGCGAGGCATGAATCCGCCGGACAGTTCCGTTCGGCTCTGCCTGAGAGCGGAGCCGCGGCAGGTTTAGGCCAGCCCGGAGGCCTTGGCCGAGGGCGTCTAGCCGCCTGTCGATATCCCCCCGACATCGCAGAGACTACTGGTCGGATCTGCGGCTGAACACCGCGACGCATCCGAGAAGAATTCACCGGCAGGATGGCCGGAGAATGATGGTCAAACCACAAAGGCCCCGCGCGACCGGCTGAAACCCGGCGGCGGGGTCAAAATTTTCCCGCAGGGTACCGCTCACATCGCGTTCATCGTCAGCAACTCGTAACCGGCGACCTGCTCGCCGTCCTGGTTGGTGACGGCGACGTCCCAGCGCACCTCGCCATAATCGTCGTTGCGGCGGGTCTTTTCCTTGGCCGTCAGCCGCACGGAAAGGGCATCGCCGGGCGAGACCGGCTTCATGAAGCGCAGATTGTCGAGGCCGTAGTTGGCAAGCACAGGCCCCGGCGCCGGATCGACGAAAAGCCCCGCCGCGAAGGACAGGATGAGGTAGCCGTGCGCCACGCGGCCGGGGAAGAACGGGTTCGCCTTCGCCGCTTCCTCGTCCATGTGGGCATAGAAATTGTCGCCGGTGAATTCAGCGAAGTGCTCGATGTCTTCGAGCGTCACGGTGCGCGAGGCGGTGCGGATGGTGCGGCCGATTTCCAGTTCGCCAAAGCGCAGGCGGAAGGGATGCACCTCGCCCTCGGTTGTCCTGGCGCCCTTGACCCAGCGCCTGGTGATGCCGGCAAGGAGATCGGGGCTCGCCTGGATCGCCGTACGCTGCATGTAGTGCAAGACGCCGCGGATGCCGCCCATCTCCTCGCCGCCGCCGGCACGGCCTGGACCGCCATGGACGAGGTGGGGTAGCGGCGAGCCGTGGCCGGTCGCCTCCTTGCCGGTGTCGCGGTCGGCGAAATAGAGCCGGCCGTGGAATGCTCCGGCTTCCACCACCGCCTCCCGGGCGACGGCCGGGTCGTGCGTGAAGACCGAGGCGACAAGGGAGCCCTTGCCGCGATTGGCGAGAGCAAGCGCGTGGCCCAGATCGCGATAGCCCATAACGGTCGAGACCGGCCCGAAAGCCTCCACTGAATGTGCCTTGTCGCCGGCGTCGGGATCGTCGAGGCAAAACAGTATCGGCGATACGAAGGCGCCGCTCTCGGTGTCGGCATCTTGCAGCGCCAACCTGTCGGCGCCGAACACCTGCCGCGCCTCGGTTCCGATCAGCGCTGCCTTTTCCAGTACGTCCTCGCGCTGGGCGAGGCTCGCCAGCGCACCCATGCGTGTCTTTTCGCTGCGGGGATCGCCGATGACCGTTTTCGCAAGCCTGTCGGACAGGGCTTCGATCACCGCGTCGCGACGGTCGTTCGGCACAATGATACGGCGGATGGCGGTGCATTTCTGCCCGGCCTTGGCGGTCATCTCGCGATGCGCCTCGCGGATGAAATTGTCGAACTCCGGTGTGCCGGGCGTGGCGTCCGGCCCGAGGATGGAGGCGTTGAGGGAATCCTGTTCAGCGACAAAGCGCACCGAGTTTTCGATCAGGTTGCGACCGCCGCGAAGCATGGAAGCGGTCGCGGCCGAACCGGTGAAGGATACGATGTCCTGACCGCCGAGCCGGTCGAGCAGATCACCGGTATCGCCGGCGACGAACTGCACGGCGCCGTCCGGCAGGAGGCCGCTCTCCACGATCAGCCGGAAGGCGGCTTCGGCCAGCCATGCCGTCGCCGAGGCCGGCTTGACGATGGCCGGCACGCCGGCAAGCAGCGTCGGCGCCAGCTTCTCCAGCATGCCCCAGACGGGGAAGTTGAAAGCGTTGATATGAACGGCTACGCCGCGCAGCGAAGTCGCGACGTGCTGGCCGAGGAAGGCGCCCGTCCTGCCGAGCTGCTCGACCGCGCCGTCGACAAAGAGAACGTCGTCGGGCAGTTCGCGCCGTCCCTTCGAGGCATAGACGAAGAGCGTGCCGATGCCGCCGTCGATGTCGATCATCGAATCCGATTTCGTGGCGCCCGTGTCGTAGGAAAGCTCGTAGAGCGCGTCCCGGCGCTCGTTCAGATATTGCGCCAACGCCTTCAGCCGCGCTGCGCGTTCGTGGAAGGTCAGCTTGCGCAGCGCCGGCCCGCCGGTAGTGCGCGCATGTTCCGCCATCGCGCCGAAGTTCAGGCTGGCCGAGCCGAGTTCCGCGATGGGTTCGCCGGTGACCGCGCTTTTTAGCTTCCTGGGCGAGCCCGATGGGCCGATCCATTTGCCGGCGGCGAAGCTCTGCAGGGAAAGAAGGGTCATGTGTTATCTCCTGGAGATTTCCGGATCACCCCTCATCCGACCTTGCTCCGAGCGGCGCGAGGTCGGATGAGGGGTGATCCTGCATGTCGGTGTCGATATCACCCCACCCTTGCCGGAAGGGTCGAAAAGCCTCTGAATCGCACCCGCCCGGTTCGTCTGGCAGTGCCGTTCAGCCTGTAGTTCGGGAACCGCGTGAGGAATCGCGAAATGGCGACGCGGCCCTCCATCTTCGCCAGCGAGAAGCCGACGCACAGATGCGGGCCGCCGGCGAAGGCGAGGTGCTTGTTGGGCCTGCGCGACAGGTCGAGGCGGTCGGGATCGGGGAACTGGCGCGGATCGCGGTTTGCCGCGCCGATGGCGAGATGGATGCGCGTTCCGGGCGCCAGGGTCTCGCCGTGGAACTCAACAGGTTCGACCGCGCGGCGATTGCCGAGCTGGTTCGGGCTCTGGAAGCGCAGGAACTCATCCACCGCCGCCTGGATCAGCTTCGGATCGGCAAGCAAACGGCGGCGCTCGCCGGGCCATTCCAGCAGTTCGTAGAGGGCGTTGCCGATCAGGTTGGTCGTCGTCTCATGGCCGGCGTTGAGGATGAATATGCAGTTCTGCAGCAGCTCATCTTCTGACAGAAGCTCACCCTCGTTGCCGTCGATCAGCCTCGTCAGCACATCGGTCGCCGGGTCGCCGGGTTTGCGGCGGCGCTCGTCGGCGATGTCCTTGAGGAAGGCCTTGAAGTCGGTGACGGCTCGGTTGCCACTCGCTTCCTGCTCGGCGGAGAGGACCGGCTCGAGCGCGCCAAGCACGGCCAGCGACCAGTCGCGCAGCGGCCCCCGTTCGGCGTGCGGAATGTCGAAGAGATTGCCGATCACCTCGACGGGGATCGCCGAGGCGAAATCCTCGATCAGGTCGACCTCGCCCTTGGTTGCGAGGTTGTCCAGCAGCCGGTCCACCAGCGCGACCAGGCCCGGCTCCATGGCCGCAATCGCCTTCGGCGTCATCGCGCCGACCATGATCCTGCGGACACGCGTGTGCAGGGGCGGATCGTTGAAGACGAGGCTCGTCGTATGGTGCTCGTAGAGCGGGCTTCTGCCGTATTTCGGCAGGAACTCGACCTTCTTGTCGGAGGAGAAGGTCCCGATGTCGCGATAGACGCGGTCGAGATCGGCCCAGCGAGACAGCATCACCGATCCGTCGGCGAAGCGTTTGAGCGGCGCATGCTCCAACAGCGCCCGATAGACCGGGAACGGATTCTCGGCGAAGCCAGCCGGAAGCGCTGTCAGCTCGAAATTCCCGGCAAGGCTCTCGTCGGCCAATGATTGCTCCATCCCGTGCGACAGGGCCTCCCCCTATGCCGCCGAAGTATTATTGACCGTCCGGACGGTCTATGCAAGGCTCCGGCAGCCGTTAGCCAGGGGAGGAACAATGGCATTGTCGCCGGATGATGTGGCCAGGAAAAGCGCCGAGGCCATGTGGGCCAGGGACAGCGCCTCCAAATGGCTCGGCATGGCACTCGACGCCGTCGGCCCGGGCACGGCGATCGGCTCGATGACGGTCGAGAAGCATCACACCAACGGCCACGACATCTGCCATGGCGGCTACATCTTCACGCTGGCGGACTCGGCCTTCGCTTTCGCCTGCAATTCCTACAACCGGCTTGCCGTGGCGCAGCACAATTCGATCAC
>JBQCFA010000297.1:0-5761 GCA_051959695.1 Rhizobiaceae bacterium | reverse complement strand
CCCGCCTTCCCCTATACCCATTTCACCATCCTCACGCGCGAGGATTCCGATGCGATCTTCGCCTATCTGAAGACGCTGCAACCGGTTGACCAGCGCATACGGCCGCCGGAATTCACCTGGCCTCTCAATTGGCGTTTCCTCATGCGTGGCTGGAACCTGGTCAATTTCAAGCCGCATCCCTTCCAGCCGGACTCGAGCAAGTCGGCCGTCTGGAACCGCGGCAAATATCTCGTCGAAGGGCTCGAGCACTGCGGCATGTGCCACTCGCCCAAGGATGTGCTCGGCGCGGAGAAGGACAGCCGCCGCTTTTCGGGAGGTGAGGTCGAGGGATGGTGGGCGCCATCGCTTTCAGGCGACAAGCGCGACGGCATTGGCGACTGGTCGAAGGACGATCTCGTCAGCTTTCTGAAATATGGCCGCAATGACAAGTCGGCCGCTTTCGGTCCGATGTCCGACGTGATCGAACACTCGACGCAATTCCTCGACGATCAGGATCTGGAAGCAATCGCCACCTATGTGAAGGAGATTCCCGCGCGCAACGACAAGGAGCCCGCGAAGCTCAGCGATGATCGGAACAAACAGGCGCAGTCGGTCGGTGGCCAGATCTATGCCGCGCAATGCTCCGCCTGCCATGCGCCGGATGGAAGCGGGGTGCCGACGATGTTCGGCCCTCTCAAGGGTTCATCCATCGCACAATCGCGCAATCCCAAGACCATCATCCGCGCCGTCCTGGAAGGCGTACGCTCGACGCCGACGGATAAATACCCGACGCCGCATTCGATGCCTTCCTTCGCTTCGAAGCTGACGGACGGAGAGATCGCCGCAGTGGTCAACTACGTACGCAATTCTTTCGGCAATCGCGCCGCGGGCGTCGATGCGGGCGACGTCCACGCTGTTCGCGAGAACCCGAGCAGCTAAAGACCTTACGCCTCTACGTCACCACGCGGGCGCAACTCCGGCAAGTTGCTCGCGTCCCGGAACCTGTCTGGCGGTCGGGGCTTATGGTCAGGTAGCTTCGGCCATTCAGTCAACGGTAGTGCGCCGGGCTCTCTCGTATGTTCCATTTCCGCTAAGGCAGTCGCATCATGAACCTCATCGCTCGCCGCTCCTCTCGTCCCGTCCGCGCCACCCGGGACGTCGAAGGCAAAGTGGTCGTTATCACCGGAGCGTCGGCGGGTGTCGGTCGTGCGACCGCGAGGCGGTTCGCCCAGGCCGGTGCGTCGATCGCGCTTGTCGCGCGCGACGAGCAAGCCCTGGAGGAAACGAGGGCGGAACTTGTCCGGGCCGGTGCCGAGGTCGTCGCGGTCCAGGCTGACGTGGCGGATGCCAAGGCGGTCCTGGACGCGGCGGAGAAGATCGAGAAGGAGCTCGGCCCGGTCGACATATGGATCAATTGCGCGATGACGACGGTGTTCTCGCCGGTTTCCGAGATGGATCCGGAGGAATTCCATCGTGTCACCGAGGTCACCTATCTCGGCTTCGTCTACGGCACGATGGCCGCGCTGCGCGGCATGCGCCGTCGCAATCGGGGAACGATCGTCCAAGTCGGGTCGGCGCTTGCCTATCGCGGTATTCCGCTGCAAGCCGCCTATTGCGGCGCCAAGCACGCGATCCGCGGCTTCACCGAATCCCTACGGACCGAACTGCTGGACGAGGGCAGCAGGATCCGCGTGACGATGGTGCAATTGCCTGCAGTGAACACGCCGCAATTCGATTGGGCACGCACCCATATGGCCCATAGCCCGCGCCCCGTCGCCCCCGTCTACCAGCCGGAGGCGATCGCCGCCGCGATCTTCGAGGCGGCAAGTGGCACGGATTCCGAATACTGGCTCGGCGGCAGTACGATAGCCGCCATACTGGGCAACATGGCGTTTCCCGGCCTTGTCGATCGCTATCTTGCCCGCAAGGGCGTTCAGGCGCAGCAGACCAGCAGCTACGTGCCCGACGATCGGCGGGACAATCTGTTCAGCGCCGTGCATGGACTTCACCGGACGCGCGGGTCCTACGGCCAAAAGGCCCAGGCGTCTGTGTCCGTATGGGGCGGCAATCAGGCCAGGTTACTGGCGGCCGGCGCGATACTCGGATTGACCGCATTGGCCGCCGGAGCGCTTGTCGCCGCCGGCGCAGCGCCTCGTCGCCGGCGGCGATAGAGCCGGACATCGATTGTTGCGAAGGGCGCCCGTCTGCTAGCGCACGCCATAGTCGGAAAAGATAAGCAGGAAGAGGATCGCGATCCACACGAATCCGGACGCCGCGAAGAGCCTGATCGTGGGACCCTTCTTTTCCAGTTCCATGAAGATGAAGGCGATGCCCGCGACCGTCAGCGCCGCGACGAAGAGGTGGAAGCCCGTCCTCAGAGCCGCTGCGATCGGGAGGAACGCCGCGCCGATATTGAGTCCAAGCGCGATCAGGAGCGCCAGCAGGACCCAGGCCGGCCGGCTGACAAGCGCGCCGATCGCCGGCGTCTCGTCTGCCCGCGTGTGCCGGCGCACGCTCATCCTCCCCTCCCCGGCAGATAGATGATGACGAAGACCACGGTCCAGATGATGTCGACCAGGCCCCAGTAGAGCGCCGTCGCCTGTACGGCCGGAGTTCCGGCAAACCACTCCGGATTACGCGCGCCAGCGAAGGCGAGCCGTGCGACCAGGCCAATGCCGATGACAAGGTGGACCGCATGCACGGAGGTCAGGATCCAGTAGAAGGCGAAGAAAAGTCTCGCGCCCTCCGCGTCGAGCTTGAAGCCCGGTCCGGGCCATAGATGTTCCCGGAAATCCTCGCGATACTCTAACCCTTTCAGGACCAGGAACGCGACGCCGAGGAGCGCCGCGATCCACAACATGGTGCGTGCGAAAAGGCCCAGTGAAGGCCAGCGGGCGGCCGGAGGGACCAGCGCCATGACAGCGCTGGATATCAGGAGGATCACGGTGTTTGCGCCGCCGAACCAAAGATCGGTTTCAGCACCGGCTTCCCAGAAAGCCTGCGGATAGAGCGAGCGATAGACCGCATAGCCGGCGAACAGACCGCTGAAGAACAGGAGTTCGCTCGCCAGGAACGCCCACATGCCGATCTCGACCGCCTGCCGCTGGCGGGCAAGCTCCTTCCAGGGCTCGCGGAGCGCGGCCTCTTTCGTCGGGGCCATGCGCGCGGCACTCATTCCTGTTCTCCACCCTTTTGCGGGTTCTGCTGGCCGCCGGCGACCTCCTCCTCCTGGTCGACATAGCCTTCCCGATGATAGTCGTAGGGACCGCTGTCGACCGTAGGCAGTGTTTCGAAATTTTGCTTGGGCGGCGGCGACGAGGTCTGCCACTCCAGGCCTGTGGCCTCCCACGGATTGTCCGGCGCGCGCCTGCCCCAGCGCAGCGACCATATCATGTAGGCGAAGGGAAGCAGGTAGGCGATCGCCAGCACCGCCGCGCCAGCCGACGACAGCACGTGATAGATCTGGAACTCCGGCGGATAGGAACCGTACCGGCGCGGCATGCCCGCCCAGCCCATGATGAATTGCGGGAAGAACGTGAAGTTGAAGCCGAAGAACATCAGCACCGCGGCGAAGCGCGCCCATGTCTCCGGATACATGCGGCCGGTAATCTTCGGCCACCAGAAATGCAGCGCCGCGAAGAAGGCCGACACCGTGCCGCCAACCATCACATAGTGGAAATGCGCGACGACGAAATAGGTGTCGGTCGCCTGCACGTCGATCGGGATGGAGGCCAGGAACAGGCCCGTCAGCCCGCCGATGGTGAAGAGCCCCACGAAGCCGAAGGAATAGAGCATCGGCGCTTCGTAGGTGATTTGCCCGCGATAGAGCGTGGCCGTCCAGTTGAACACCTTGATGGCGGAGGGGACCGCGACGATGAAGGACAGGAAGGAGAAGACGAGGCTGGCGTAGGCCGACTGACCCGAGACGAACATGTGGTGGCCCCACACGAAGAAGCCGATCACCGCGATCGCCGCCAGCGCATAGACCATGAAATCATAGCCGAAGAGGCGGCGCCGCGCGAAACACGGGATGACTTCCGACACCACGCCCATCGCCGGCAGGATCATGATGTAGACGGCGGGATGGCTGTAGAACCAGAAGAGATGCTGGAAGAGCAGCGGGTCGCCGCCTTCGTTGGGGTTGAAGATCGGCACGCCGAGGAAGCGTTCCGCCATCATCAGGATCAGCGCCATGGCCAGCACCGGCGTAGCCAGGATGATGACGATGCTCACCGTGTACATGGACCAGACGAACAACGGCAGTCGGAACCAGGTCAGCCCCGGCGCACGCATCGTGTGGGTCGTCACGATGAAGTTGACGCCGGTCGCGATCGTCCCGAATCCGGCCACGAAGACGGCGATGGCGGCGGCGATGACATGGGTGTTCGAATAGATCGAGGAATATGGCGTATAGAACGTCCAGCCTGTATCGACGCCTCCCGCGAGCAGCATGTAGATGGTGAAGGCGCCTCCGATCATGGTCAGATACCAGGAGAAGAGGTTCAGCTTCGGAAAGGCCACGTCGCGCGCGCCGATCATCAACGGCAGCAGGAAATTGCCGAAAGTCGCGGGGATCGACGGCACCAGGAAGAACCAGACCATGACGATGCCGTGCAGCGTGAACAGGCGGTTGTATTCGTCCGCCGTCACGAAGTCCTGGGCCGGGGTCACCAGCTCGATCCGGACCAGCGCGATGGCGATGCCGCCGATGAAGAAGAAGACGGTCAGCGTCAGCGTGTAGAGGATGGCGATACGCTTGTGGTCGGTGGTAAAAATCCAGGAACGAATGGTGTGTCCCGCGCCGAGATAGCCCTTGTCGAATGTGCTCTCGTCATGCGGCAGGGTGTCGCCAAGAACGGCATCGCTCATTGCGTCGCCTCCTCTCCCGAATACGACTTGATGAAGGCGACCAGGCTGAAGACCTCGTCTTCGGAGACGGTTCCCTTGAAACTCGGCATGATGGGCGCGTACCCCGCCACGACCTGCCGCGCCGGCTGCAATATGGAATCGCGTATGTAGGCATCGTCAGCCCGGACGGTCTGCCCGCCGGCGAGCTGCACATAGCTGCCGTAGAGCCCCGCGAGGTCAGGCGCGCGTTGATGGCCCTTCTCGAAATGGCAGCCTGCACAGCCGAGCCTCACGAAAAGCTGCTTGCCCTTGCCGGCGAGGTTCTCGGCGCCGGGCTGCGCGTCCAGCCATTTCTGGTAGGCGGGCTTCGCCATGATGACGATCCGCCCGCCCATCTTGGCATGGTCCGTTCCGCAATATTCTGCGCAGAAGAGGTCGTAGCTACCGGTCTTGTCGGCGGTGAAGCTTTCCGACGTGTAGCGACCGGGCAGCACGTCCTGCTTGATCCTGAGCGCTGGCAGGAAGAAGGAATGGATGACGTCCTGCGAGATCATCACCAGTTTCACCGGCACATTCACGGGGACGTGCAACTCGTTGATTTCGCGTACGCCGTTGGGGTGCTGGATCTTCCACATCCATTGCTTGCCGACGACATGGATCTCGAGCGCGTTCGGTGCCGCGCCGATGGTCGTCAGGAACGACGCCGCCGCGAACCAGAAAATGAAGATGAAGGCGAAGAGCGTGGCCGCCGTCCAGCCGATCTCGACGTCGCGGTTGATCCACTCCGGCAACGGCCCGCGAGAGGCCGGCGATCCGCTGCGGTAGCGGATCCCGAACGTGACCAGAAGCGTCACCACCAGTCCGACGATAAACACTGAGACGCCGATCAGGCCGAAATATATCCAGTCGATATGGCGCGCATGCGCTGAAACCG
>JBQCFA010000296.1:0-2695 GCA_051959695.1 Rhizobiaceae bacterium | reverse complement strand
GAGGACGGGCCTGAGCAGGAGACGGACAGGCTCGACCCGGCCGATGAGGACGCCGATGGCGATGCCGAGGGCCGACCCGATCACCCATCCGCCCAGCGCTTCCTTCAGGCTCGCCAGCGTATCGGCAAGCAGTTCCGTCCGCGCCAGTTCCACCAACCGAACCGCCACCCGCCACGGCGTCGGCATCAGTTCGAGCCGCGGTGAATAGAAAATCCACGACAGCAACACCCAGCCGCCGAGGATGAAGACCACGGCGGCAAGGCAGTAGCCGACGAGACTGCCGGCCGGTGCGGCGCGTGTGTTCACTTGCCTTCCAGCTTCGCGGCGAATTCGGGATGGACGAGTTCGTCGATAAAGGCCGATACGTCCGGCACCTTGATGGCGCCATACTGTTTGAGCACCCCGGCCTGCTCTTTCAGCGCGTCCTTGTCGGGGAAGATGTCGGTCGGCGCGACGAGCTTGTTCTTGTAGCTGTAGGTGACGTTCTCAAGGCTCGTCTTCGCGCCCGCGGCGAGCGCCTTGTAGGCCTCGTCCGGCTTGTCCTTCAGAAGCGCCTCGGCGCGAGCGACGTAGCGCAAGAGGTCGACGACCACATCCTCATGCGACTTGGCGAAATCCGGCCGCACGATGACGCCGCCGCCGGGCCATGTCTTGCCGTAGATGTCCGAAGCCGTCTTCACCAGGATGCTTGTTCCAGCCGTGATCGTCTCGGCGGAATACGGCACGTAGGTGATGGCGGCGTCGTAGGCACCACGTTCGAGCGCGGCAGGCTCCGTCGGGCCGGCGGTGGAGAAACCCTGGATGTCCTTCAGCGTCAAATTGGCCTGCTTCAGCGCCATCTGCAGCACCGCCGTCGGCGCCGTGTTCGGCGAAACGCCGGCGACCTTGTGGCCCTTGAGATCGGCCACCGACTTGATGCCGCTCTCCTTGCGCGCCACGAGCGCGACGTAGTTCGATGCTCCGTTGGCGATGTACCACATCACGCCCGGGCTGCGCGCCGCGACCTGCTCGATGCCGGAAGTGTCTGCCTCGCCGAAATCGATGGCGCCGGAGGCCATCGCCGCGGATTCCGGCGGGATGCCGTTGATGAATTCGTGCCATTCCACCTCGTAGCCGGCGTCTTCACGCCAAGGCTCGGCGCGCACCAGCGCCAGCGGCCGCAGCGCCGGGAACATGCCGATGCTCAGCTTGTGCGTGCTGAGCTTGCTCGGATCGGCCGCCTGGTCGGCGCGAGCCGGCGCCATCGCGAGGGTCACGGCGGTCGCCGCGAGCGCGGCCATTGCGAAACGGGTTTTCATGATTGGAGGTCTCCTTCCCTGGGTTTATCTGTTTGTTTTCGTTTTCCGGTCAGATCACGCCGGCTTTCCTGAGCGAGCTGATTTCCGCCGCGTCCATCCCGAGCATGCCGCCCAGGATCGCCTCGTTGCCTGATCCGAGCGCCGGTCCGAGCGAACGCACGCTTCCCGGCGTTTCGCTCATGCGCGGGATCGGCGCGGCCATGGTCAGGCGGCCATATTCCTCGTCGTCCACGTCGATCAGCGTGCCGCGCTCGCGGAAATGCGGATCGGCGGCGATGTCGGCGATGCTCATCAGCGGCGACGCCGGGATGTCGGCCGCGACAAGCGCTTCCATCGCGTCGGCGAGCTTCTGGCGACTGGCCCATTCCGCGATGATGTCGTAAAGCTCGGCCTGGTTCGCGACGCGCGAAGGGAAGTCCCGGAAAGCCGGTTCGTCGACCAGGCCGGGGCGGCCAATGACCTTGGCCAGGCGCCTCAGCAAGGTCTCCGTGCCGGCGTGGATGGACAGGCGCTTTCCGTCTTTCGTGTCGTAATCGGCGGCCGGTACGACCTTCGGATTGGTGTTGCCGACACGCTCGCGCACGGTGCCGTTGGCGGAATAGGCGAGCATGGCGTCCTCCGAGGCGCGGAAGCCGGGTTCGTAGAGCGCCAGGTCGATGACCTGGCCGGAGCCGCCGCGATGGTCGCGGTTGTAGAGCGCCGTCACCACGCCGAACGCGCCGGCATAGGCGCCCATGTAGTCGATGACGGCGTAGCCCGTCCTCAACGGCGGCCGGTCGGGGTCGCCGCTGACATAGGTCAGGCCGGAAAACGCGCTGGCCACGCGGTCGAACGCGCCGCGATCGGCATACGGACCGGTCAGGCCGTAGCCGGTGACATAGAGCGCCACCAGCCGCGGATAGCGCTTGCGGATCGTATCGGGATCGAACCCCCATCTGCGCAGCGTCGGCGGACGGAAGTTCGTCACGAGCACGTCGAAATGCGGCAGCAGCCGGTGGACGATCTCGCGCGCCTCCGGCTTGCGCAGGTCGAGCGTGATCGACGTCTTGTTGCGGGCGTCCTGCACCCATTGCAGCGAGCGGCCGCCGGGAACGGCGGCGCTGCGCCGCATGAAATCGCCCTCCCCCGGATCTTCGACCTTGACGATTTCGGCGCCGAAATCCCCCAGCGTCGTTGCCGCCACCGGTGCGGCGATGATGGACGAAAGGTCGAGGACGCGTATGCCCTCCAAAGGCAGTTTCATTCGCTTGCTCCATGCCTTGCATCTTCGGACGCCGGGTGCGCCAGAAGATCGAAAATCTCCGAGGTGAGGCGCGCGAAGGCGCCGCTCGAGCGGTCACGCTGTTCGGCATCCGGCGATATGGTCCGCAGGATGCGGCCCGGCCGCCCGCTCATCA
>JBQCFA010000295.1:0-5598 GCA_051959695.1 Rhizobiaceae bacterium | reverse complement strand
AACCTCTCCGACATGATGGCCAAGGCGATGGGCCAGCAGCGCACCAAGACGCGCAAGACGACGGTGAAGGATTCCTACGAGCTCCTGATCAGCGACGAATCCGACAAATTGCTCGACCAGGACGAAGTCGTCCGCGCGGCGCTGGAATCGGCTGAGAACGACGGCATCGTCTTTATCGACGAGATCGACAAGGTGGCGACCCGCGATGGCGGCGTTGGTGCCGGCGTCAGCCGCGAGGGCGTGCAGCGCGACCTGCTGCCGCTCGTCGAGGGCACGACGGTGGCGACCAAGTACGGGCCGGTGAAGACCGACCATATCCTGTTCATCGCGTCGGGCGCGTTCCACATCGCCAAGCCGTCGGACCTGCTGCCGGAACTGCAGGGCCGCCTGCCGATCCGGGTGGAACTGCGGGCGCTGGAGAAGGAGGATTTCGTTCGCATCCTCACCGAAACCGAGGCGAGCCTCATCAAGCAGTACGTGGCGCTGATGCAGACAGAGGGCGTGGCGCTCGACTTCACCGACGACGCCATCGACCGGCTGGCCGCGATCGCCGTGGATCTCAACGCCTCGGTCGAGAACATCGGCGCGCGCCGGCTGCAGACGGTGATGGAGCGGGTGCTCGACGAAATCTCCTACGAGGCGCCGGACAAGGGCGGCACGTCGGTCACGGTCGACGCCGCCTATGTGGACAAGCATGTCGGCGATCTGGCCAGGAACACAGATTTGTCGCGATTCATTCTTTAGGAGAGTGTTGTCGGGTGACCTCGCGGCCGCCTAGCGCGACATCACGGGCACGGCGATCAAGGGCGGCATGGTGAAGGACGGTTCACGGATAGCATCAGCGAAACTGCATCCCCTGCGGCCGGGCAACCTTGTCTCGCCCGATAGCCCTCCCTCAAGCCTTGCCGCCGGCGATTCCTCTCCCCCGTCGCTCGGGGGAGAGGTGCTTTGCGAGGCAAACCGGAGTGGGGGTCGATCTTCAGATGCGATCGCCCGGGTACTAAGGCTTCTGCTAACCGCCGCGCTCCTGCTCTTCGCCGCACCTGCCTTCGCCGTCACTCTCGTGCCGCCCGGCAACCGCAATGCCGAGCAGCCGCCCGTGCCCGGCGGCTCGTTGCATCGCACGGAGGCTTTCAAGACCACCTACGAGGCGAAGTACCGGAAGATCTACAACCTGCTGCGCGCCGATGGCGACCTCCGCGCCAAGATTCGCGCCGTCGCCGCGCAGTACGGCATCGACCCGCTCCACATCGTCGGCGCGCTGGTAGGCGAGCACACCTACAATGTCGACGCCTACGATCGCCTGCAGACCTACTATATCAAGGCGATCTCGTATCTGGATTCCCGTTTCACCTTCAGCTACCACGGCGAGAACGTCGACGATTTCGTGCGCCGTCCCCAGTTCGCTCGCTGCGATGCCGCGCAGGGCAGCTACGATCTCTGGACCTGCCGCAACGACGTCTGGGAAGCGACGTTCCGCAGCAAGGTCGTCGACGGCAAGGCCTTCCCCAACAATCGCTTCAGCGCCGTCTTCTTCCAGCCCTTCTATGCCGGTCAGACCTTCGGCCTCGGTCAGCTCAACCCGCTGACCGCGCTGGAGATGAGCGACCTGGTGCATCGCGTGTCGGGACTGCCGGAATTGTCGGCCAGCGATCCGCAGCAGGTCTACAAGACCATCATGGATCCCGACCTTACCTTGCCCTATGTCGCCGCCACGATCAGGAAGTCGATCGACGCCTATCGCAATATCGCCGGCTTCGACATCTCGCAAAATCCGGGCGTTACCGCGACGCTCTACAATGTCGGCGATCCCGAAGCGCGTGCCGAAGCGCTGAAGCGCGAGAATGCCGCGCGGCAGGCGAAGGGCGAGGAGCCGCGCCTGCCGGAGGAGAACTATTACGGCTGGCTGGTCAACGACAAGCTGCCGGAGCTTCGGGCGTTGTTCTGAACCGGTTCAGAACGCCTTGAAGGTGAGGGTGGTCAACGAGCGGACGATACCCGGGACATCCGCCACATTGTCGTTGATGAACTTGCCGATATCGACGCCGTCCTCGACATATATCTTCATGAGGAGATCGTAGTCGCCGCTGGTCGAATAGAGCTCGGACGCGATCTCGCGCTCGTAGATCGCGTCGGCGACCTCGTAGGTCCGGCCGGGCGAGCACTGTAGCTGGACGAAGACGGCTCTCATGAAAACTCCGGAGCCCGGAAGCCCGGGCGGACTGTGATCGATCTGCCGATAGCCCTACGCCGTCGGCCGCCATGGGGCAAGCCGGTCAGTCCCGTGACGGGTGGCCGGCGTCGCGCAGCCGCGCCTCCATCTCGTGCCGCTGCACCTTGCCTGTGGTGGAGCGCGGGAAGGCGGCGAATTCGATGAAGCGCACTTCCTTCGGCCGCTTGTAGCCAGCGAGCGCGCCGCGGCAGAGCGCCTCGATCGCCGCCTCGTCCAGCGATGGATCGGAGCGCGCGACGAAGGCGACGGGCACCTCGCCCCAGCGATCGTCGGCGCGGCGCACGACGACCGCCTCCGTCACCCTTGCGTCGGCGAGCAGCACGCCTTCGATCTCGGCCGGATAGATGTTCTCGCCGCCGGACTTGATCAGGTATTTCGCCCGGTCGACGAAATCGTAGGAGCCGTCCGGATTGCGCCGGAAGAGGTCGCCGAGCCGGAACCAGCCGCCGGCGAAATCGCGCGCGTTGGTCTCCGGCGCATTCCAGTAGCCGCTGAACACCGACGGTCCCCGGACCGCGCAGTCGCCCGCTTCGCCATCCGCCACTTCGTTGCCATCGAGATCGAGCAGGCGGACGTCGCAAAGCGCGCTCTTCAGCTTCGACAGGGATTCGGGGACGACGCCCGGATCGAGCAGCGCGGCGGAGGCTGGCGCCAGTCCCGTCTCGGTCGAACCGAAACTGTTCAGGTAGGGCGCTCCGCAATAGCGCGTGGCTTCCGCGATCAGCGCGCGCGGCACGAGGTCGGCCATGGCGCCGATGACGGTAATGCCGAGTGGCCGTGGCGCGCCGTTCCGCCAGAGTTCCACGAAAGGCTCGATCGAACCCGGCATCATCAGGAGCCAGCCGATGCGGTTGTTCGCCGCGATGTCGACGATGCGCTGCGCATCCAGCCCATCGACCACGAAGACGGTGCCGCCCGACATCAGCGTGCCCATCATCTGGTCGTTCGAGGCCATGTGGAACATCGGCGCCCAGGCGACGAAGCCCTCGGTCTCGGTCACGCGGAGGTCGAGACGGAGCAGCGCCATGCGCGCGATCTCGGCCCGGTGGCTGATCAGCGCGCCCTTGGGCAGGCCGGTGGTGCCGCTGGTGTAGAGGATGACGAGCCCATCCTCGGGATCGACCTCCACGGCCAATGGTCGCTCCGAGCCGCAGGCCAGCAGTTCCTCGTAGCCCTCTTCGATCGTCACTGTCGGCGTTTTCCGCCCGGCGGAAGCCAGAAGCGGCGCGAAGCGCTGCGAAACGAACGTCAGGGCCGGCTCGACCAGGTCGAGGCAAGCCTTCAGTTCCGGCGCGGTCAGCCGCCAGTTCTGGCAGGCGACGATGGCGCCGATCAGCGCCGCCGCCAGCTCGATTTCGATATATTCCGTCCGGTTCTGCGACAGCACAGCGATCCGGTCGCCGCGCCTTATGCCCCTGTCATGGAGCGCCGAGGCCAGCCGACGCACGCGGGCATCGAGCATCGCGTAGGTCGTGCTCCGTCCGCCTTCGACAGTGGCGATCGCCTGCGGATCGCGCGCCACGGCGGAGCGGAACAGTCCGTAGACGGTGAGCCGCCCGGCCGCCGCGATGTCCGGCGTGATCAGGTGCCTCGCCGTCCCGTTCTCGGTCATCTTCGCCGCTCTCCTCCGCGCCGTTTTGTAGGGCAAAGTCGGGCCCGCGGGCAATGGCGGCGATCGCTCCATCGCCGCCGGATGTTGACAGGCAGGCGGCGAGGGAGCACCTAGCCGCCTGAAACCCCATATAAGCATGACAGCGCGATGCGCCTTCGTTCGCGGCCGCGCTCCAGACGACAGGAAACGCCATGCCCGCCTATCGCTCCCGCACCACCACCCACGGCCGCAACATGGCCGGCGCCCGCGGCCTCTGGCGTGCCACCGGCATGAAGGACGGCGATTTCGGCAAGCCGATCATCGCGGTCGTCAATTCCTTCACGCAGTTCGTGCCGGGCCATGTCCACCTCAAGGATCTCGGGCAACTCGTCGCCCGCGAGATCGAGAAGGCCGGCGGCGTGGCGAAGGAATTCAACACCATTGCGGTGGACGACGGCATCGCCATGGGCCATGACGGCATGCTCTATTCGCTGCCGTCGCGCGAATTGATCGCCGACTCGGTCGAATACATGGTCAACGCGCATTGCGCCGACGCCATGGTCTGCATCTCCAATTGCGACAAGATCACGCCCGGCATGCTGATGGCGGCGATGCGCCTCAACATCCCGGCGGTCTTCGTCTCGGGCGGGCCGATGGAGGCCGGCAAGGTCGTCTGGAAGGACACGACGCGGGCCGTCGACCTGATCGACGCCATGGTGGCCGCGGCCGACGACAAGGTCTCCGACGAGGAAGTGACGGTCATGGAGCGCTCGGCCTGCCCGACCTGCGGCTCCTGCTCGGGCATGTTCACGGCCAATTCCATGAACTGCCTGACAGAGGCGCTCGGCCTGTCGCTGCCCGGCAACGGTTCGACGCTCGCCACCCATGCCGATCGCAAGCGTCTTTTCGTCGAGGCCGGCCATCTGGTGGTTGATCTTTGCCAGCGTTACTATGAGCAGGACGACCAAAGCGTGTTGCCGCGCAACGTCGCCTCGAAAGCCGCTTTCGAGAACGCCATGAGCCTCGATATCGCCATGGGCGGCTCGACCAACACCGTGCTGCACATACTGGCCGCGGCGGTCGAAGGCGGCATCGACTTCACGCTCGACGACATCGACCGGCTGTCGCGCAAAGTGCCGTGCCTTGCCAAGGTCGCGCCGGCCAAGTCCGACGTGCACATGGAGGACGTGCACCGCGCGGGCGGCATCTACGCGATCCTCGGCGAACTCGATCGCGCCGGCCTGATCAACCGAGAGCAGCCGACGGTGCATACCGCGACGATCGGCCAGGCGCTGGCGCATTGGGACATCGCCCAGACGAACAGCCCGAAGGTGCGCGATTTCTATCGCGCAGCGCCCGGCGGCGTGCCGACGCAGGTGGCCTTTAGCCAGGATAAGCGCTGGGACGAGCTGGACCTCGACCGCGAAAAGGGCGTCATCCGCTCGGCGAAGTATCCTTTCTCGAAGGATGGCGGCCTTGCCGTGCTCAAGGGCAACGTCTCCATCGACGGCTGCATCGTCAAGACGGCGGGCGTCGACGAATCGATCCTGAAATTCTCCGGCCCGGCGGTCGTCTTCGAAAGCCAGGACGCTGCTGTGAAGGGCATTTTGAGCAACCAGGTCAAGGAAGGCGACGTCGTCGTCATCCGCTACGAAGGGCCGAAGGGCGGACCGGGCATGCAGGAAATGCTCTACCCGACCAGCTATTTGAAATCGAAGGGCCTCGGAAAGGCCTGTGCGCTTCTGACCGACGGCCGTTTCTCCGGCGGCACGTC
>JBQCFA010000294.1:0-21710 GCA_051959695.1 Rhizobiaceae bacterium | reverse complement strand
TTTTCGCTCCAGGAGGCGCTCGAATGGATCGAGCGGCTTCAACCGAAGCGTGCCGTGCTGACGCACATGCATATTCCGCTCGACTATGAAGCTGTTCGCGCCGAGACGCCTGACAACGTCGATCCCGGGTTTGATGGAATGACTATAAAATTGAATTATAATTCAACCGATTGACAGGCGAGATTGATCCATGGCGGGAAGTATCGAACGTGTCAGCCAGGCGGCACGGGAAGCTGGACTGGACATAGAAGTCCGCCGCATGGGTGAATCGACCCGGACCGCCCAGGACGCCGCCAACCAATGTGGGTGCGCGGTCGGCCAGATCGTCAAATCGTTGATCTTCGAGGGCGTGACGAGCGGCAGGCTCGTGCTGTTCCTCATTTCTGGCGACAGGCAGCTCGACCTGGCGACATCGGCCGCTCTGGTCGGCGAAGGGCTGAAGCGCGCTGATCCGCGCCGCATCCGGGACGAGACAGGTTTCGCCATCGGTGGCGTTTCGCCGATCGGGCACAAGGTCGCCATCGCCGCCTATGCCGACCGGACGCTTCTGGAGCACGATGTCGTGTGGGCAGCCGCTGGAGCCCACGACGCGGTGTTTTCGTCCGAGCCGCGTGCGCTGATCGCCGCGGCAGGCGCCACCGCGCAGGACATCGCTTCGTGAGCGACCATGACCAACCGCATCGTTAACCATGAGCAGTACCGGCGTATGCCGTGGAAGAACGGCGGCGGCGAAACCATTGAGATTGCTATTTTCCCGCCCGATGCGGGCCTCGACGATTTCGATTGGCGCATCAGCATGGCGAGCGTCGCCTCGGATGGGCCGTTCTCCGTCTTCGGCGGGATGGACCGGACGCTTTGCGTGCTTTCGGGAAATGGAATCTCGCTGACCGTCGAAGGCAGCGAAGCACGGCGCCTTGACCCAAGCTCCACACCGTTTTCCTTTCCAGGCGGCGCGCCGATCGTCGCACGCCTTGTCGACGGTCCGATAACGGATCTCAATGTCATGACGCGCAGAGATGGCTGGCGCCATCGAGTTCGCAGGCTCGGCATGGCGACCGGCCATGTCCTTGCGCTCCATTCGATCGCGACGGCAACAGCCGTGTACTGTCAGGGCGGCGCCGTCGAGATCGACGGCGGGACGGGTCCGGCGGTTCTCACGGCTGGCGAAACGCTGTTTGTCGAGAGTTGCGACTGTGGGCTCCGAGCGGTCGAACCGACCACCGCGTTCCTCATCGAGATCGAGCGCGTTGGCGATTAGGCGAGCCATGGCGCCCGGGTTTCCCGCACTTGCCCATATCAAGAAGTTCCATAATCTATCTTATGCGACTTTGGCTATGATGCGGGGATGACCTCGAGTCTCTCGGCGGTCAAGGCCTTCCCTCTGCCTGGGAATAGCGACCGATGCCGAGGCCGCTCACATCGACGGCGGGTTCGTCGCCCGCGATGATATCCGTCAGGACTTTGGCCGAGCCGCATGCCATGGTCCAGCCAAGCGTGCCGTGGCCCGTGTTGAGGTAGAGACGTTCGACCGGTGTCTTGCCGAGGATCGGCGGGCCGTCCGGCGTCATCGGGCGCAGGCCGCACCAGAAGCTGGCGCGGCCGACGTCGCCGCTGAACGGAAATAGTTCGCCAAAGGAGTGTTCCAGCGCTGCGCGGCGGCCTGCCCGAAGCTGCGCATCGAAGCCGGCGACCTCCGCGGTGCCACCTACTCGTATACGGTTCCCAAGCCGCGTGATTGCCGTCTTGTACGTCTCGTCCATGACGGTCGAAACGGGCGCCATTGCTTCGTCGGCGATCGGTATGGTGAGCGAATAGCCCTTCACCGGATAGACGGGAATGTCGATGCCAAGCCGACGCGCCATGCCGGCGGAATAGCTGCCCAATGCCAACACATACGCGTCCGCCCTACGGGGACCGCGCGAGGTATCGACGCCGGTAAGCGAGCGGCCGTCGGTTGTGACCGCACGAAGCTCCGTGCCATATGAGAAGCGGACCCCAAGTTCCGCCGCCTTGGCGGCGAGCCTTGTCGTGAAAAGCTGGCAGTCGCCGGTCTCGTCTCCCGGTAGCCTGAGCCCGCCGACGAACCCTGCTTTCGCCGAGGCCAGCGCCGGCTCGGCCGCGATGCATCCCGCGCGGTCGAGGATCTCGTAGGTTACGTCGAATTGCTTCAGTATCTCCACGTCCTTGGCCACGCCATCGAGTTGATGGCGGGTGCGGAACAATTGCAGGGTACCGAGGGCCCGCTCGTCATAGACGATGCCTGTCTCCACTCGAAGCAGCCGCAGGCAGTCGCGACTGTATTCGGCGAGCGGCACCATGCGCGCCTTGTTGACGGCGTAGCGCTTCGAGGTGCAGTTGCGCAGCATGCTCAGTAGCCACGCCCACATGTGAGGATCGGCTCTCGGCCTGACGACGAGCGGCCCATGCCGCATGGTCAGCCACTTCACTGCCTTCAGCGGGACGCCGGGCCCTGCCCAGGGCGAAGAGTAGCCAGGCGATATCTGCCCGGCATTGGCGAAGCTGGTTTCCGCCGCGGAGCCGTCGCGGCGCTCGATCACCTCGACTTCATGGCCGGCCCTGGCCAGGTAGTACGCCGTGGTCACGCCGATGACCCCGCCTCCAAGTACCAATACTCTCATGCCCCCATCTCCAATTGCAGCCTGCAGCCGCACTTTGTCGTCCGCAGGCGCATTCCCAGCCCAACGAAGCCCGCACCGATCGTCCGTCGCGTTCGCATCGTGGAACTCACGCGGCCGACGGGCCGGGATCGTCCAAGCCTTCCGGCCTGACAGTAGCGTGTTCCGGACTGTCGAAGAAGGCGCCGCGGATCAGCCTGAGCAAGGGCTTGCGGCCCACTGGCGTGGCAAGTCGCCTCATCGCCTCCTTCTCCCGCTTCGCCGCCTCGGGCTGGTAATGGACCTTCTCCAGCACGATACGCTCCTCGACGCCGTCGCGATTGCTCAGGAGCAAGGTATCGCCTTCCTTCAGGCCGAGAAGAGCCAGGCCGCGCGGTGTCGCGATCGGCAGGAAAAGGCCGACCGGTGACGTCATCCTGTCGTTCGACAGGACGCGCGTATCGGAACTTTGCCCATCCACGCGGAAGGTCACGCGGCTGCCAAGCGTGGCGATATTTGCGGGCACGTATTCACCGATGACCACCAGGGCCGATTCCAGCTTCTCCCGCAGGAGCGGCGCCAGTGCATCGTCCCTGCCCAAGCAGCGGCCGAGCATGGTTTCCAGGGTGGTGAAGTCTTTGGTGGTCAGGATACAGCTCTTGTTCGACATCGTAGTTCTCCGTCGCTCCTTTGCAGGAGCGGATTTGCTGAAAAACAGTGGAGGATCCCCTGCCCGCACCGCGCGGCGCAGGGGCTACGATCCTGAGATGAGGCAGCCTCCGAAGAGAGCCAGTCGAGAAAGCGGTTCGCTCATTTCATGCCGTCCGAACTTCAGCATGAGAGGGTTTGGCGCGCGCCGCTGCACACGGCTCGACTTCCTCGACCGTCAGGCGCCGGCGCCTGCCATCGCGGGCGACCCAGTCTATCGACTGGCCCGCCGTGAGCCCGATCAGCGCGACGCCGACGGGGGTGAGGACCGACACCCTGCCCTCGGCTATGTCGGCCTCGTCCGGAAAGACGAGCGTGACGGTCCTGTCTTCTCCGGCATCCGTAGTGAAGCGCAACGTCGAGCCCATCCGAACGGCGTCGGCCCGCAGCCTGTCGTCTTCGACGATTCGCGCGCGCTCGAGTTCGTCGAGCAACTTGTCGGCAAGCGCGGTATTGCGCCCGACGAAGGAGTCTGCCAGACGCGTCAGCCGATCGTGATCGGAACGCGTGACTGTGATGGCCGGCTTTCGCCGGCTTCCGGTTATGGGAGCCATTTCGGCCTCCTTTAGATATTGGCCGCAGGGCAAGCGACCGCCGCGGCTTCCTGTCTGTAAGGATGTGGTTTGATGTCGCCTCTGAAGGCTTCGCGTCATCCCGCCTGGCGGGGTAGCTCGCCTATGCCCCGCGGCCGGGGCGCGACGCGTCCTGGCCGGGGGTCAGTGTCCCGCGATGGGGCACACCCGATTAAGAAGAATGGCGAGGCGCTTGGCGAACATGCCGCGAAGGTGGGGATGGCGGGGAGGAAAGTCAAGCGCTCCCTGCCCTGCCGCCAAATGCCTCTTTCTCCTTGGATCCCAGCAGCTTCTGTGGACAAGCCTGACGGGCCCGCCGCCGCCATATGCCGATCGAGGTTGCGAGGATAGTATCCGCCGATGCAGCCATCCAAAGATATCTCCCGCCTGATCGAAATCATGGCCGCGCTGAGAACGCCGCTGACCGGATGTCCCTGGGACCTGGAACAGGATTTCGCGTCGATCGCGCCCTATACGCTCGAGGAAGCCTATGAGGTCGCCGACGCGATCGAACGCAAGGACATGGACGACCTGCGCGACGAGTTGGGCGACCTCCTCCTCCAAGTGGTCTTCCATTCACGCATGGCAGAGGAACTTGGCGAGTTCGCCTTCGGCGATGTGGTCGACGCCATCACGAGGAAGATGATCCGCCGTCACCCGCATGTCTTCGGGCCGGAAGGCGTCCGCGGCGCCAAGCTCGCCAAGGGCATGTGGGACAGGATCAAGGCCGAGGAGAAGGCGGAGCGCCGCGCTCTCCGGATCGCGCGTGGCCTCGAACCGGAGGATCATGGGCGAGGTTTCCTCGATGGCATTCCACCGGCCCTGCCCGCGCTCGTCCGCGCGTTGAAGCTGCAGCAGAAGGCCGCGCAGGTCGGGTTCGACTGGAAGGAAGCCGAGCCGATCCTCGACAAGATCGAGGAGGAGATGGGCGAACTTCGCGAGGCGGTCGATAGCGGCGAACGGAACGCCATCACGGACGAATTCGGCGATGTTCTTTTCGCGCTCGTCAATTACGGCCGGCATCTCGGCATCGATGCCGAGGCCGCGCTCAGGCAGACCAACGAGAAGTTCCGCAGCCGGTTTCACGCCGTCGAACGCGGACTCGACGAGAGCGGAAGCAGTTTGGATGCCGCCACGCTGGATGAGATGGAAAGCCTCTGGCAGCAGGCCAAGAAGGCGGGCTGAAGCGCCCTACCCTTTGGCCGGCCGGCCCAAACGTCCTTCGATCTCGTCCCGTGCCGCCTCGGTGGCCAGCAGTTCCATGGAGATGCTGCCGTCTTCGTTGTCGTGTCGGCCGACGACCGTACCCCTGCGGTAGAGGAAATCGGTGAGACCGAGCTTGTCCGGCGGCAGAGTTATCTCCAGCCGCGCCAGTTCGCCCGCGATCCGCGTCTCGATATGGTCGAGCAGGACGGGGATGCCCTCGCCCGTCACCGCCGAAATCGCGAGCGGCGGAATGCGATTGACGCCGACCGGATCGTTAAGCAGGCCCGCCCTGTCGCCATCCAGGCGATCGATCTTGTTCCATACCTCGATGACGTGAACCGGGTCGGTCGCGTCGACACCAAGGTCCGCGAGGATACGCTCCACATCCGCCGCCTGAGCGGTGGTGTCGGGGTCGGAGATGTCGCGCAGGTGAATCACCAGATCCGCTTCGACGACCTCTTCCAGCGTCGCGCGGAAGGCGGCGACGAGATGGGTGGGCAGGTCGGAGATGAAGCCGACCGTGTCGGACAGGATCACCACCGTCCCATGCGGCAGGCGCAGCCGGCGCAGCGTCGGATCGAGCGTGGCGAACAGCATGTCCTCGGCCATCACGTCGGCGCCGGTCAGACGATTGAACAGCGTCGATTTTCCGGCATTCGTGTAGCCCACGATGGCGACAATGGGGTACGGCACCTTCCTGCGCTTGGCGCGATGCAGTTCGCGCGTCCTGCGGACCGTTTCGAGTTCCTTCCGGAGCTTGACGATCTTTTCCTGGAGAATGCGGCGGTCGGCCTCGATCTGGGTCTCGCCCGGCCCGCCCAGGAAACCGGCGCCGCCGCGTTGCCGCTCGAGGTGGGTCCAGCTGCGCACCAGCCTGCCCTTCTGGTAATTGAGATGCGCCAGCTCAACCTGGAGCGCGCCTTCCTTCGTCCGCGCCCTCTCCCCGAATATCTCCAGGATGATGCCCGTCCGATCGACCACCTTGGCGTTGAGAGCCTTCTCCAGATTGCGTTGCTGGACCGGCGTCAGCGCGTGGTCGAAGACGACAAGCTCGGCTTTCCGCTCGGCAACGATGGCCGCGAGTTCCTCGATCTTGCCAAGCCCGATCAAGGTCGCGGGGCGCGCCGCCGTTACGTTCACTATTTCGTGATGGACAGGTTCGAGATCGATGGCGCGCGCCAGACCCAGCGCTTCTTCCAGCCTTGCGGCCGCCGACCTGACGGGCGATTCGCCATCACGCTGGGCACGCGACAGGACGGGAACGACGATGACCGCCCTGCCCGTCCCGGGCCCGCGCCGTACCGGCGTCTGGAATTCGGTCCCAGGAGAAGCCTTCTCGCGTGCGGTGTCCTTGGCCAATCAGGATTCCCGGGCGTTCTCCTCGCCATCGAACATCTGAACCGGCTGGCTGGGCATGATGGTCGAGATGGCATGCTTGTAGACAAGCTGAGAGTGGCCATCGCGGCGCAGCAACACACAGAAATTGTCGAAGGACGTAACCACGCCCGTCAGTTTCACGCCGTTGATCAGGAATATCGTAAGCGGGTTCTTGTTCTTTCTTACGGAGTTGAGGAAGAGGTCCTGCAGATTTTGAGTTCGTTCCGCCATTCTTGTTATCTTTCACGTGTCCCCGTTACCATGCGCACTATAGCGCAAGATCAGCCGGGCGGAGTCAACCTCGTCCATCAAGGCATTTGCTGCCACATTAGACAAGCAAAACGGGTTAGTATGCCGCACCGCAGCTTATGCGGTTATCAGGCAACGGTTTTTTCCGCAACGTCAAAAAATGCCTGACGTAACGTAAGGGAGACGCTCCCGGGATGGCCGTTTGCGACGGTCGATCCGTCGATTTCGACGACCGGCATCACGATCGTCGTGGCCGAAGTGATGAAGGCTTCACGCGCCGACTTCGCCTCCTCGACGGTAAAGGCGCGTTCCTCCACGACCAGGTCGAGCTTCTTTGCCACGTCCATGACGGTCGCCCGGGTGATACCCCGCAGAATGCCGAAATCGGCTGGCCGTGTCACGAGCGTGCCTTCCTTGCTCACGATCCAGGCATTGGTTGAGCCGCCTTCCTTGACGGTCCCGTCCGGATCGACGAACCACGCCTCCTGCGCGCCTGCTTCCTTGGCCTGCTGTTTGGCGAGCGCATTGGGCAGGAGGCCGACGGTCTTGATGTCGACACGCTCCCAACGGTTTTCCGGGACGGTGATGATCCGGATTCCGTTCGCCGCGCGCCTGGCGCCGGCTTCCGGGTCCATACGCTTGGCGGTGACAACCATGGCCGGCCTCACTGTCGCGGCAGGGAAAACGTGGTCGCGAGGCGCCACCCCGCGGCTCACCTGCAGATACACCATGCCGTTCACCACGCCGTTGCGACGGATGACCTCGCGCAAGACCGTCACCAACGCCGAGCGTTGCATCGGCCATGCAATTCGCAGTTCGCGGAGCGAACGATCCAGCCTGTCGAGATGGCGGGCCATGTCGATGATATAGCCGCGCGCCACCTCGCAGACCTCGTAGACGGCGTCGGCGAACTGGTAGCCTCGGTCCTCCACATGCACCATGGCCTTGGCGTGCGGAACGTATCGGCCGTTGACATAGGCAATGCGCGGCATGGAATCACCTGTGAGCGAATGGCGGATAGGAAGTAGCGAATAGGGAATCGGGGAACAAGGCGAAAGCGGAAGTGGCGAAGGGTCCTTCGACGAGACCCTGCTCGCCATCCGCCACTCCCTTCTCGCTCAAACCCCCAACGATTTTAGCTTCCGGTGCAGCGCCGAACGTTCCATGCCGATGAACTCGGCCGTTCGCGAGATATTGCCGCCGAAGCGGTTGATCTGGGCGATGAGATATTCCTTCTCGAACATCTCGCGTGCTTCGCGCAACGGCAGCGCCATGATGTGCTGGTCCGACTGGCTGGGCGTGCGTGGCATCACGTCCCCGATCTCCTGCGGCAGGAGGTCGGCCGTGATCGGGGCATCCGCGTCGTCGCCCCGCGCCAGGATCATCAGCCGCTCAATGTTGTTGCGAAGCTGGCGGACATTGCCCGGCCAGTTGTGCGCCTGGATGACGGCAAGCGCGTCGTTGCCGATGCGGCGTGGCCTGATGCCGGCCTGGCCGGCGATCTGGCGCATGAAGAAATCGACCAGGAAGGGAATATCCTCCCGTCGTTCCGAGAGTGGCGGCACCATGACCGGCACGACCGCCAGCCGATGGTAGAGGTCCTCGCGGAAACGCCCCTCGGCGATCAGGCCCTCGAGGTTCTGCGCCGTCGAGGAGATGATCCGCACATCGACCTTGACGCGCTTGGTGCCCCCTACCCGCTCGAACTGCTGGTCGACCAGGACGCGCAGGATCTTGTTCTGCGTCTCGCGCGGCATGTCGGCTACCTCGTCGAGATAGAGAATCCCGCGATGCGCTTCCTCCAATGCGCCGACCTTGCGCTCGGAACCGTTCGATTCCGTGCCGAAGAGTTCGATCTCCATCCGCTCCGGTGTGATGGTCGCCGCGTTGAGCGAGACGAACGGACCGCCCGACCGGGAGGAATGCGCGTGGATCGCCCGCGCCACAATCTCCTTGCCGGAGCCGGACGGCCCGATGATCATCACCCGGCTGTTGGTCGGGGCGACCCGCTCGATTGTCTGGCGAAGCTGGTTGACCGCCGTTGAGGTGCCGAGAAGCTCGTAGCTGTCGCCGCTGCGCTTCTTGAGGTCGTGGACCTCGCGCCTCAGCTTCGATGTCTCGAGCGCACGCTCGGCGATCAGTATGAGCCGGTCCGCCTTGAACGGCTTTTCGATGAAATCATAGGCGCCGCGGCGGATCGCCGAGACGGCGGTCTCGATGGTGCCGTGACCGGAAATCATAACAACGGGAAGGCTGGGATAGAGGGTTTTTATCTCATCGAGCAACGCCAGCCCATCGAGGCGCGACCCCTGCAGCCATATGTCGAGAAAGACGAGGCGCGGTACGCGGTCGGCGATCGTCGCGAGCGCGCTGTCGCTGTCATGCGCGGTGCGCGTCTCGTGTCCTTCGTCGTCCAGGATTCCGGCGACGAGCTCGCGGATGTCTTCCTCGTCGTCTACGATGAGAATATCAGATGCCATTTCCGACCTGTTCCGGTTGGTTTGGGGCCGCCCCGCCCACGGTTTGTTCGGTTGTGCCTTGCGCCGCCCCCGGCAGGACGATGCGGATCAAGGCTCCCTTTCCCCCATGGAATTCCGCCGGCGCGTCATGAAGCTCCAGCCGTCCGCCGTGGTCCTCCACGATCTTCTTGACGATCGCGAGGCCGAGGCCGGTCCCCTTTTCGCGGGTCGTCATGTAGGGTTCGAGCAAGCGCTGCCGGTTCTCGCGCGGCAGGCCCTTTCCGTTGTCGACGACGTCGACCTCGATCATGCCGCCCTTCCTTTCGGCGCTGATGCGGATCACGCCGCGCTCGCCGCCCTCCCTCTCGACGGCCTCGATGCTTTCGGCGGCGTTCTTGACAACGTTGCCAAAAGCCTGCGCCAGAAGCCTGCTGTCGAAGGTGCCCGTCAGCGGCTCGGAGCCTAGATTCCGTTCAAACGAAATTTCGGGGCGGCTGACTTCGACGAGGAAAGAGGCCTCGCGCAGCGGTTCGCGCAGGTCGAGCATCTTCATTTCCGGCTTCGGCATGCGGGCGAAGGAGGAGAATTCGTCCACCATGCGGCCGATATCGCCGACCTGTCGGATGATCGTGTCCGTACACTGGTCGAAGATCTCCCGGTCCTCCGTGATCGCCTTGCCGAAGCGCCGCCGGATACGCTCGGCCGATAGCTGGATCGGCGTCAGCGGGTTCTTGATCTCGTGCGCGATGCGGCGCGCGACATCGGCCCAGGCGCTCGTGCGCTGGGCCGTCACGAGATCGGTGATGTCGTCGACGGTCACCACGTAGGACCAGCCGTCCAGGGCGCCGTCGGGAGCCGAGTCACGCTGTTCCGGCGTGACTTGTACATTGAAGGTGCGTTCGGCGCCGCCTCGGAAGAATGTCACCTGCTCTCGATAAACGGGCCTTCGCGAAGCCAGCGCCACCTGGAAGATACGGCCGACATGCGGCAGGACGGAGGACAGGTTCTTTCCGAGCGACGCCTTGGCCGAAATCGCCAGCATCGTCTCGGCGGAGCGATTGACGATGGTGACCATGCCTTGCGAATCGACGCCGATAACACCGGCCGTCACGCCGGCGAGAACGGCTTCGGAGAAGCGCCGCCTCTCATCGATCACATCCTTGGCGGTGATCAGTTCGTTCCGCTGCGATTTCAACTGCGCGATCATCGTATTGAAGGTGTCGCCGAGGCTGGCGACGTCGCCGTCGGAGGCGCGGACCGGCACGGAGATGTCGAGATTGCCGGTCGAGACTTCGTCGGCTGCGCCGATCAACTGCCGTATCGGTCGCACCAGACGGTCCGCGACGGCGATGCCGGTCCAGATCGCCGCCAGAACCACCACCAGCGTCATTCCAAGATAGAGCAGCGCGAAGGCGATCTGGGTGACGCGTCGGTTGGCGCCGAGAGCGCTGTAGTCGGCGACGTTGGCCCTGACGATCTGGCGCGCGCGGATCACCTGCGGATCAACGAGCCGGATCGTGTAAAGATAGAGGTCCGGTATCTCGCGCAGCTTCACGATCGAGCCGACGATGTTGCGGATCCGCGGCTCGATCAGCACAGGCAATCCATCCGCCGCCTGATGTACCGCCTGGATCGGCGGTTCGGGCATGGGAAAGTCCGACTTGGTGTCGGCCTCGACGACGAAAGAGCCGTCCGATTTGATCAGGGCGGCGTCGGCAAGCTGGCGGCCGGTCGCCTGCTGGCTCATAAGATTGCGGAAGCCGGTGCGGTCGAGGTCGTAGAGCGAACGCGCCTCGTCGAGTACGTAGGCCATCGAGAGCGTGGTGCCCTGCAGGTTCTGCGCGTTTTCCCGCACATAGGCCTCGGCGATGGAAAGCGAGGAGTTGATGATCGTCTTGGTACGAATCTCGAACCAGCGGTCGAGGCCGATGTTCAGGGTGATCGAAGCGACGATGGCGACGACCACCGCTGGAATGACGGCCACCATCGAGAACAGCGAGACGATACGCACATGCAGCCGGGCGGCCGCCTTGCCGCGCCGCCGGCTGGTCACGATACGATGCACCTCGCGCGCGATGAGGCCGACGAGGACCAGCACGAACAACGCATTTATGGCGATCAGGGCCAAGGTGGTCGATTCGTCGGGGACAATGGGGGTCAGCCCGGTGAGTATGACGAAGGAGCCACCCGCCGTGATCAGCGCGCACAGGACGGCGACGACCCCAGGCAGGACCAGGAAGCGACGTCTTTCGAAGCCTGAAGCCTCGGGAATTAGTGTCGAGTTGCCGAGATCGGCCTCAATCGCCATATCGTGTTACACTGCCTCTCTGCGTGGCACTTATGCAACGCATTGTGGCGAGAATGCAACAAAGTGGCGGCGGTCCGACGCTAATCGTGCCTTGTGCCGCGATAAATGCTCACGCCCAGATCGCGTATCTTCTTGCGCAGCGTGTTGCGGTTGAGGCCGAGCAGTTCGGCCGCCTTGATCTGGTTGCCGCGCGTGGCGGTCATCGCCGCCAGCACAAGCGGATATTCCACTTCCGCCAAAAGGCGCTGGTAGAGCCCTGGCGGCGGCAGATCACGGCCGAAGGACGCGAAGTAGCCCTGGAGATAGTGCTCGACCGACTGGCCTATCGACACGTCCTCCGGGAGGAGCTGATCGCCGGCGGCGCCGGCCTGGTCGCCGGCCTTGAGCTCGGCGTCTATGATTTCAGTCGATATCTCGTCCTGTGGATAAAGCGCAGCCAGACGCCGGACAAGGTTCTCCAGCTCGCGGACGTTGCCCGGCCATGGATAGCGCTTCATCCGCTCCAGGGCGGCGGATGCGATCCGCTTCGGCTGAAGTCCTTCGCGTTCGACCTGCCGGAAGAAATGGCGCACGAGGTCGGGAATATCCTCGGAACGCTCGCGCAAGGGGGGAAGACGCAGCGGAACGACGTTCAGGCGATAGAACAGGTCCTCGCGGAAAAGACCCTGGTTGATCAAAGTGCGCAGATCCTTGTTGGTCGCTGCGACGATGCGAACGTCGGTCCGGATCGGCGTGCGACCGCCGACGGTCGTGTATTCGCCCTGCTGCAGGACCCTCAAGAGCCGCGTCTGTGCCTCCATAGGCATGTCGCCGATCTCGTCCAAGAAGAGCGTGCCGCCCTCGGCCTGCTCGAAGCGGCCGGTCGAACGCGTCTGGGCGCCGGTGAAGGCGCCTTTCTCGTGCCCGAACAGTTCCGATTCGATCAGATCGCGCGGGATGGCCGCCATGTTGATGGCGACGAATGGTCCATTTCGCCGCCGGCCGTATTCGTGCAGCGCGCGTGCCACCAGCTCCTTGCCGGTTCCCGATTCGCCGGAGATCATTACCGTGAGGTCGGTTTGCATGAGCCGCGCCAGCACCCGGTAGATATCCTGCATCGCAGGCGACCTGCCGACGAGCGGCATCGATTCGGGCGGTTCCTCGCCACGCGCCTCGCGGCCGCCGCTGCGCGGCTCGGCCAGCGCCCGGCCGACGATGTTGAGAAGCTCGGTCAGGTCGAACGGCTTCGGCAGGTATTCGTAGGCGCCGCGCTCCGAGGCGCGGATCGCCGTCATGAAGGTGTTCTGCGCGCTCATCACGATAACCGGCAGATCGGGCCGAAGCTTCTTGAGCCGCGGCAGCATATCGAAGGCATTCTCGTCCGGCATGACGACGTCGGTGATCACGAGGTCCCCTTCCCCGGCCGAGACCCAGCGCCACAGCGTCGCCGCGTTCGAGGTGATCCGGACATCGTGGCCGACGCGCGATAGCGCCTGGTTGAGGACGGTGCGTATCGCCGCGTCGTCGTCGGCGACGAGGATTTTTCCGTGCACGCTCATCGTTCCGTCTCCGCTCGCTCGGCCGCCTGCTGGTCGCCCGGTATCTCGCGCCAGGCCGGCATCAGCACGCGGAAGATGGTGCCGTGCGGCGAGGATTCGCATTCGATGACGCCGCCATGCTCGCCGACGATCTTGGCCACCAGCGCCAGGCCCAGGCCGGATCCGTTGGGCTTCGTAGTGATGAAGGGATCGAAGAGGATCGGCAGGATGTCTTCCGGGACGCCGGAACCGTTGTCGCGGACACAGAATTCCAGCGGCAGCGACACACGGTCCTGCGTGCCCGGCACGGAAAGCCGGATACCGGGCCGGAACGCCGTCGAAAGGACGATCTCGCCGCTCACCTCCGGGCCGATCGCCTCGGCGGCGTTCTTGACCAGGTTCAGGAAGACCTGAACGAGCTGGTCGCGATTGCCGAACACCGGAGGCAGGGAAGGATCATAATCCTCGACGATCTTGATGTTACGGGCGAAACCGTTTCGCGCGATCGCCTTCACATGATCGAGCGCGACGTGGATGTTTACCGCCGACCGTTCGATCGGGCGTTCGTCGGAAAAGACCTCCATCCGATCGACCAGCGAGACGATCCGGTCTGTCTCGTCGGTGATAAGGCGGGTCAGCTCTCGATCGCCATCGGCGACCACCGTCTCGAGGAGTTGCGCCGCACCGCGTATGCCGGAGAGCGGGTTCTTGATCTCGTGCGCCAGCATGGCAGCCAGCCCTGTCACCGACCTCGCCGCGCCTCGATGCGTCATCTGGCGGTCGATCTTGTCCGCCATCGAGCGTTCCTGTAGCATCACGACCACCGCGCCGGGCACCTCCGGTACAGGGGCGACATAGATATCGACCATTTTATCCGCCCCGAGACGGGGCGAGGAGATGTCGACACGGTATTCGTTGACCGGCGCGCGGCGTTCCCTGACCTGCTCGACAAGGGTTAGGAGCGGACTGCCGAAGGGAACGAAACTCGCCAGCCGGTGCCGCCCGAGGAAGACGGCGCTGGCGCGAAAGAAATCCTCCGCGTCGGCATTGGCGAAGGTGATGAAATTGTCCGGCCCGATCATGATGACCGGGTGCCGGATCGTATTGAGCACGATCTTCGCGGGATCGAGGGCGGGCAAGCCGCGCGCCGAAACGGTGTTCATGCGGCAATCTTTCCCGCGTTTGAAGTGACGTCGAACGCTTCTCGGAGCATCTGAGGAACGAGGCCCGGGTCCGTGGTGGTCAGGATTCGGCCTCGCAACGCCGGATCGACCCCGGGTGCGTGGCGATCGAGATACCAGCCGAGATGCTTCCGCGCCTGGCGAAGTCCGCTCTCGACGCCATAGAGGAGAAGCATCGACTCGTAATGGCCGGAGACGTAGTCGACGAGGGCATCGGGGCTGGCCGGCACGTTGCTGGCGGCGTTCGCGCCGCAAGCCGCCGCGATGGAAGCAGCCATCCAAGGCGCTCCGCAATTCGCCCGTCCGATCATCACGGCGTCGGCTCCGGAACATTCGAGCGCGTGCTCGGCGTCGAAGGCCGAGGCAATGTCGCCGTTGGCGACGACGGGGATCCGGACGGCTTCCTTCACCCGGCGGATGGCGCGCCAATCCGCAGTCCCGCCATAGAACTGGCAGCGCGTACGCCCGTGGATGGTAATCATCGAGACGCCGGCGGCCTCAGCGCGGCTTGCAAGCGCCGGCGCATTCAGCGCCTGTTCGTCCCACCCGAGACGCGTCTTCAGCGTGACGGGTACGTCGACGGCCCCGACCACCGCCTCTATCAATGTCAAAGCATGGTCGAGGTCGCGCATCAGCGCCGAACCGGAATAGCCGCCCGTGACCTTCTTGGCCGGGCAACCCATGTTGATGTCGACGATATCGGCCCCCTCGCCCACGGCGATCCGCGCGCCTTCGGCCATCCAGCGTGCCTCGCGCCCGGCGAGTTGCACGACATGCGGCGAAAGCCCGGAGCGCCTCACACGCAGGGCCGATTTGTCCCGCCCCCTGGCGAGCTCACCGCTGGCCACCATCTCCGACACCACCATCCCCGCGCCATGCGCGAAGGCGTGTTCGCGGAACGGCAGGTCGGTGATGCCGGAAAGCGGCGCCAGGAAAATCCGATTGCGGAGGCGCACATTGCCGACCACAAGAGGTTCCGCGAGTTTGGCGACCGCTTTGCTTAAATTAGGCGCATCTTTCTTCATTGCCTATTTCTTAGACATTACCGCGCTTGCGGGCAATAGGCTTCGCCTGCGGCAATCGGGCTCGTTTTGCGCTGGTTTTTCCGCCTTTTGGCGGATAGTGCTCATGCCCATGAAACGGACCAGAGGCGAACGTCGGATTGCGGTCGTCCTCGTCGCGGCGGGGCGCGGCGAGCGCGCGGGCGTGGCCCAGGGGCCGAAACAATACCGCAGGATCGGCGGCCGGCCGGTGATCGCGCATGCGCTCGACCCCTTTCTCCGCCATCCCGAGATCGCGGCGATCGCTGTCGCCATCCACCCTGACGACGCGACGCTGTTCGCCGAGGCCGCCGGCAGGCTACCCGGGCATGTAGTCGCGGTACCGGGCGGCGTCACCCGACAGGCGTCCACGCTTCTGGCGCTGCGCGCGCTGGAGCCGTTCGGGCCGGACATCGTTCTCATCCATGACGCGGTAAGGCCGTTCGCCGACGACGATCTGATCGCCCGCGTCATTGACAAGGCCGCGCACGGGACCAGCGCGCTTCCCGCGCTTGCCGTGTCCGACACTCTGAAAAGATGCGGTCCCGACGCGCAGGTTGGCGAAACGATCGACCGGGCTGGCCTGTTTGCGGCGCAGACGCCGCAAGGCTTTCCTTTCAGGCCCATTCTGGACGCGCACGAAAAGGCGGCAGCAAGCAGCCGCAGCGACTTCACCGACGATGCTGCGATCGCCGAATGGGCGGGGATGAGGGTCGATATGGTCGCCGGTTCACCCGGCAATCTGAAGCTGACCTGGGCGAGGGACATCGCGATCGCGGACGAACGCCTGTCACAGCGGGAAACGGCGTTCCCGGACGTGCGCACGGGCAATGGCTACGACGTCCATGCCTTCGGCCCTGGCGACCATGTCACGCTTTGCGGCGTTGCGATCCCGCACGACCGGAGCTTGTCCGGGCATTCGGACGCCGATGTGGGCCTGCATGCATTGACCGACGCATTGCTCGCAACCTGCGGCGCCGGCGATATCGGCACGCATTTTCCGCCATCCGACCCGCGGTGGAAAGGCGCCGCGTCGCGCCTCTTCGTCGAGCACGCAGCCAAAATCGTTCGGGCCAAAGGGGGGCGCATCGCCAACGCCGACATCACCCTCATCTGCGAGGCCCCGAAGATTGGGCCGCATCGCGAGCGCATGGTGGCGGCCCTCACCGAAATGCTCGGCATCGACGGCGGGCGCATCTCGATCAAGGCGACGACCAACGAGAGGCTCGGTTTCATTGGCCGCGGCGAAGGGATAGCGGCGATCGCCACCGCCAGCGTCGTCTATCCAGGCAGCGTGCCAGGATGACCGGCCACGAAGAACTTGCCCGCCGCGTGCTGGCAGCCTGCAAAGAATGCAACATCCTGTTGGCCACCGCGGAATCCTGCACCGGCGGCATGATCGCGGCGGCGCTGACCGACATCGCCGGTTCTTCCGCCGTCGTCGATCGCGGATTTGTCACTTATTCCAACGAGGCGAAGATGGAGATGCTTGGCGTCCGCCCGGAAACGCTGGAAACCTATGGAGCGGTATCTCGCGAAACGGCGATCGAGATGGCGGCCGGGGCACTTGCCCGGTCCCGTGCCGGCATCGCGGTTTCAGTCACCGGCATTGCCGGGCCAGGCGGCGGTTCGGCCGAAAAGCCTGTCGGGCTCGTCTGGTTCGGGATCGCCTTTGAAGGCAATGCGCCCATGGCCGAGCGCAGGTTGTTCGAGGACAAGGAAAGGGCTTCGGTCCGCGCCCATAGCGTCAAGACCGCGCTGGAACTCGTCCTACTGCGGATCAAGCCTTAGGGCCCGGCCCGTAGATCTCGTCCGCCCGCTTCTCGAAGGCGCCGGCGAACATGCGGAATGCGCGGTCGAACATGGCACCCATCATGGCCCCGAGCAGCCGGCTCTTGAACTCGTATTCGATGAAGAAGTGGATGGTGCAGCCGCCGCTGCCATCATCCTCGAACCGCCATAGATTCTGCAGGTAGCGGAACGGCCCATCGAGATACTTGACCTCGATGAGGTTCTCCGCCCGTTTCAGTACTACCTGGCTGGTGAAGGTCTCGCGGATCGCCTTGTAGCCGACCGACATGTCGGCGACGAGCACCGCTATCCCGTCACGCTCCTTTCGGGTGCGCACCGTCAGCCCAGTGCACATGGGCAGGAATTCCGGGTATTTCTCCACATCCGCGACAAGGTCGAACATCTTGTCCGGAGCATGCGCGACATGCCGGGTGGTTTCGAATTTCGGCATGCGCGGGGCTCAGACCGACTTCTTCAACGTTTGCTCGCGGGCCGCCCTCAGCTTCGCGAAATCCTCGCCCGCATGGTGGGAGGAGCGCGTCAGCGGGCTTGCCGAGACAAGCAGGAAGCCCTTGGTGTAGGCGACCGTCTCGTAGGACTTGAACTCCTCGGGCGTGACGAATTTCTTCACCGGATGGTGCTTCTTCGAGGGCTGGAGATACTGCCCGATCGTCAGGAAATCGACGTTTGCCGTCCTCAGGTCGTCCATGAGCTGAAGCACTTCGTTCCGCTCCTCGCCGAGGCCGACCATGATGCCGGACTTGGTGAACATGGAGGGATCGAGTTCCTTCACCCGCTGAAGCAGACGGATGGAATGGAAATAGCGCGCGCCGGGGCGCACCGTCAGGTAGTTCGAGGGAACCGTCTCAAGATTGTGGTTGAAGACGTCCGGCCGTGCCTCGACCACGATCTCCAGCGCGCCGTCCTTGCGCAGGAAGTCGGGTGTCAGCACCTCGATCGTCGTACCGGGCGAACGCTCGCGAATGGCGCGGATCACTTCGGCGAAATGGCGCGCTCCGCCGTCGGGCAGATCGTCGCGATCGACCGAAGTGATGACAACATGGCTCAGCCCCATCTGGCTGACGGCCTTGGCCACGTTGGCGGGCTCTTCCGCGTCGAGCGAAGTCGGCAGGCCGGTGGCCACATTGCAGAAGGCACAGGCGCGCGTGCAGATCTCACCCATCACCATGAAGGTGGCGTGCTTCTTGTCCCAGCATTCGCCGATATTGGGGCAGCCAGCCTCCTCGCAGACCGTCACCAGCCGGTTGGACTTGACGATCTCGCGAGTCTCCAGATAGCCGCGCGAGGTTGGCGCCCTGACCCGTATCCAGTCGGGTTTGCGCAGCACCTCCTGGTCAGGCCGATGCGCCTTCTCTGGATGCCGCGGCCGCGGCGGCGCGGATACCCTGTCCAGTACGGTTACCATCTACTCGAACCTATCCTGTCTGGCGGTAACCACCGCCGAAACCTTCTCCCGGGTCGTACCTCCCGCATATAGTGATGCGCGACGCCAGGATCAGGCTGCCCGTCTATCCGGGCAGCCCGTAGTCGCAACGTGTCTACCGCTTCAGCATCCTGCCAATGGCAATGAGGATGCAGGCACCGATGAAGCCGATGATGAGATAGGCGATCCAGCCGGTGAAACCGAGATTGAACGCCGCAAGTATCGCGTTCAGGATCACCGCACCGACGATGCCGAGAATGATGTTCATCAAGAGCCCCATATTGCTCTTCATGAACTGTTCCGCGGCCCAGCCCGCGATACCGCCAACGATGATCGCGGTAATCCACCCTACGCCGTTTACGTCCATTTCCTGTCTCCTTCCTCGACAGTGATTCGAACACAACACGCAGAGTATTCGCGCAAGCACCGCAGCCGTCAAACATGGATGACGCGGCCGTAGGCGTCGAGCACGCTCTCATGCATCATTTCGGACAGCGTCGGATGCGGGAAGACCGAGTGTATCAGTTCTTCCTCCGTCGTCTCGAGGTTCATGGCTATGACGAAACCCTGGATCAATTCGGTCACCTCGGCGCCGACCATGTGGGCGCCGAGCAATTGTCCCGTCTTCTTGTCGAAGATCGTCTTGACCATCCCCTGGTCCTCGCCGAGCGCTATGGCCTTGCCGTTGCCGACGAAGGGGAAATGCCCGACGCGGATGTCGTGGCCGGCCTCCTTCGCCTTCGCTTCCGTCAGCCCGACCGACGCCACCTGCGGATTGCAATAGGTACAGCCGGGGATCATCAGCTTGTCCATCGGATGGACGCCAGGCACGCCGGCGATCTTCTCGACGCATATCACGCCCTCATGCTCGGCCTTGTGCGCCAGCATCGGCGGGCCGGCTACGTCGCCGATCGCATAGATCCCCGGCACGTTCGTGCGGCCGTAGCCGTCGATGACGATACAGCCGCGATCGGTTTTCACACCGAGTTCCTCCAGGCCGAGATTCTCGATGTTGCCCTGCACCCCAACCGCCGAGATGAGACGGTCGGCCGTGATCTTCTCGACTTTGCCGCCCTTCTGCTCGACATGGGCCGTGACCGAATTCGCGCCCTTCTCTACCTTCGTCACCTTGGCGTCGAGCAGGATCTTCATGCCCTGCTTCTCGAACTGCTTTCGGGCGAAGGCGGCGATCTCGGCGTCCTCGACAGGCATCACCTGCGGCATCAGTTCCACCACGGTCACGTCAACGCCCATGGTCCGGTAGAACGAGGCGAATTCGATGCCGATTGCGCCGGAGCCCATGACGATCAGGGATTTCGGCATGTCCGGCGGCACCATGGCCTCGAAATAGGTCCAGATCAGCTTGCCGTCCGGCTCTATTCCGGGCAGCACGCGCGGGCGGGCGCCGGTGGCGACGATGATGTGCTTGGCCGTATAGGTGCCCTCACCCTTCGTCCCCTTGGGCACGGGCGGTTGCGGTTGCATCGGCTTCTTCTTCGTCGCGGATACGCTGATTTCACCCGGTTTGGTCAGTTTCGCTTCACCCCAGATGATTTCGATCTTGTTCTTTTTCATCAGGAAGCCGACGCCGCTGTTCAGCCGCTGCGAAACCGCGCGCGAGCGATCGACCACCGCCTTGGCGTCGGGGGTGAACTTGCCCTCGAGCTTCAGGCCGTAGTTCTTCAGGTGGTCGGCATAGTGCATGATCTCGGCCGAGCGCAGCAGCGCCTTGGTCGGTATGCAGCCCCAGTTGAGGCAGATGCCGCCCAGATGCTCGCGCTCCACGATCGCGGTCTTCAGACCCAGTTGCGCGGAACGAATAGCGGTCACATAGCCGCCGGGTCCCGAACCGATGATGATGACATCGTAGTTTTCCGCCACTTCAATTGCTCCTTCGCTCAGAGGCCGAGCATCAGACGAACGACCGGTTCCACACCACGTCCGATGGCGCGGGTATTCGCCGCGTCGAGATGGACGCCATCCAGCGGCGAGGCCGAAGCCACCGATCCGGCATCGAAGAAGCCGCAGCCGATCTCGTCGGCAAGGTCGGCATAAAGTGTTGCCAGCATCTTCGATTGCGCGATGCCCGAACCGAACATGGCGGCAAAATCGGGATCGCCAGTCTCGCAGAGCGGCGGCGGAGCGACCAGCAGGACCTCCGGCGGTTCGTCGTCCGTCGGGTAGTCATGGCCGCGGATGATGTCGACCAGCCGCTGCATTCCCTGCTTCGAGGCCTGCGCATGCCCGCCCAGCCACGGCTTCATGTCGTTCGCGCCGAGCATGACGATGACGAGATCGAGCGGCGCATGCGTCATCAGGACGGTCGGCAGGATACGCGCGCCGTTCCTGTCCGCGCCGGCGGCATGATCGTCGAAGATGGTCGTGCGGCCGTTCAGCCCCTCGGCGACGACATGCGCCGCATCGCCGAGCCCGGCCTGTAGCACGCTTGGCCAGCGGTCCTCGTGAGCGTGCCGGCCGGAACCGTCGGGATTGTACCCCCAGGTAAGGGAATCGCCGTAGCAGAGGATGGTTTTCATTGTTGTCCCCTGAAGGCGGGCGTCACACCAGCATGGACATCGGGTTTTCGATGTACTTCTTGAAAGCAACCATGAGTTCGGCGCCGAGCGCGCCATCCACGGCGCGGTGATCTGTCGACAGCGTCACCGACATGACGTTCGCGACGACGATCTCGCCCTTCTTCACCACCGCCCTCTCCTCTCCGGCGCCGACGGCCAGGATGGTCGCGTGCGGCGGGTTGATCACCGCGGCGAAATCCTTGACGCCGAACATGCCGAGATTGGAAACGGCCGTGGTGCCGCCCTGGTATTCCTCCGGCTTCAGCTTGCGGTTTCTCGCCCGGCTCGCCAGGTCCTTCATCTCGTTGGAGATGGTTGAAAGCGACTTCTCGTCGGCACGCTTGATGATCGGCGTGATGAGGCCGCCCGGAATGGAGACGGCGACGCCGACATCCGCATGCTTGTGCCTGACCATATTGGCCTCGGTCCAGGACACGTTGGCCTCCGGAACCGCCATCAGCGCCATGGCCATCGCCTTGATGATCATGTCGTTGACGGAAAGCTTGTAGAGGGGCGCCTCGCCGTGCTCGGTCTTTTTCGTTGGTGCCGCGGCGTTGATCTGGGCGCGGAGTGCAAGGAGCGCGTCGATCTCGCAGTCGACCGTGAGATAGAAGTGCGGGATGGTCGACTTGGCCTCGACCAGCCGGCGCGCGATGGTCTTGCGCAT
>JBQCFA010000293.1:0-13411 GCA_051959695.1 Rhizobiaceae bacterium | reverse complement strand
GCCGGTCACGACCTGAAGGCGCTGGCGGCCAATCTCATCCAGTCCTTCCTGCGCCATACGCTGCGCGACGGCTTCTTCCATGCCGACATGCATCCCGGAAACCTGTTCGTCGAGGCAGACGGCACGATCGCCGCCGTCGATCTCGGCATCACGGGACGGCTCGGCAAGAAGGAGCGGCGCTACCTCGCCGAAATCCTCTACGGCTTCATCGTGCGCGACTATCGTCGCGTCGCGGAGGTGCATTTCGAAGCCGGCTACGTGCCCATGAAACACGATGTCGCCGCCTTTGCGCAGGCCATCCGCGCCATCGGCGAGCCGATCCACGGCCAATCGGCCGAAACCATCTCGATGGCGAGGCTCTTGACACTGCTCTTCGAGGTGACCGAACTCTTCGACATGCAGACACGGCCGGAGCTGCTGCTCCTGCAAAAGACCATGGTCGTGGTGGAGGGGGTGGCGCGCACGCTCGACCCCGCCTTCAACATGTGGAAGGCTTCGGAACCGGTGGTCGGCGGCTGGATCCGAGACAATCTCGGCCCCAAGGCGCTTCTGATCGACGCCCGCGACGGCGCACGCGCGCTTCTCTCCCTTGCCCGGCAGGCGCCGGAACTTGCCCAGCGCGCGGAACGTCTGTCGCGCCAGATCGACGCCATGGCCGAGCATGGGCTGCGCTTCGACGCCGCGACCGCGAAGGCCATCGGCAGGGCCGAGGCCCGGCACACGCGCTGGGGTCGCGTCGCCCTGTGGGTGATCGCGCTGGCGCTTGTATGGGTCGCCGTCCGCATCACTTGACTGCAATGCTTGCATCGCTGTCATTGCAGTCAGTCCGATACTACCCTTATTTTCGTCCCAGAAGGAGCGAGACGATGAGAAGGACGGTGGGATGTTGAGTCTTTCCGGCAAGCGCATCCTGCTCGTCATCGGCGGCGGCATCGCAGCCTACAAGTCGCTCGACCTCATCCGCAGGTTGCGCGAACGCGGAGCATCGGTGCGCGTCATCATGACGGCGGGCGCGCAGAATTTCGTGACGCCGCTTGCCGCGGGCGCGCTGTCCGGCGGCAAGGTCTTCACGGAACTCTTCGACCGGGAGGACGAGCACGATATCGGACATATAAGGCTGTCGCGGGAGGCCGACCTGATCGTGGTGGCGCCGGCGACCGCCGATCTGATGGCGAAGATGGCCGGCGGCCTCGCCGGCGACCTGGCGATGGCCGTCCTGCTGGCCACCGACAGACAAGTACTGGTCGCGCCGGCGATGAACCCGAGGATGTGGGACCATCCGGCGACGCGGCGCAACGTGGCGACACTGGCCGGCGACGGCATCCGTTTCATCGGGCCGGAAACGGGCGAGATGGCCGAAAGCGGCGAGGCCGGAAAGGGCCGGATGGCGGAGCCGCTCGCGATCGTGGCGGCTATGGAGGAGCTGCTTGGCGCCGGGGCGAAGCCGCTTGTCGGAAGGAGGATCGTGGTCACCTCCGGCCCGACCCGCGAACCCATCGACCCTGTGCGCTATATCGCCAATCGTTCCTCCGGCAAGCAGGGCCACGCCATCGCCGCGGCGCTGGCCGCGCTCGGCGCGGACGTACGGCTTGTCTCCGGCCCGGTGGCCATTCCCGATCCAGCCGGGGTTGATACCACCCACATCGAAAGCGCGCGCGAGATGCGTGAAGCGGTCATGGCGGCGTTGCCCGCCGACGCGGCGGTGATGGTCGCGGCCGTCGCGGACTGGCGCTCGGCAGACAGTTCAAACGAGAAGATCAAGAAGGCGGCCGGCGCCGAGCCGCCGATGCTCAAGATGGTCGAGAACCCCGATATCCTTTCGGAAGTCGGCCATTCCGACAATCGCCCCACCCTCGTCGTCGGCTTCGCCGCCGAGACACAGAACCTGCTGGAGAACGCAGCGGCCAAGTTGAAGAGGAAGGGCGCCGACATCATCGTCGCCAACGACGTGTCGGCGGGCAGCGGGGTCATGGGCGGCGACCGCAACCGGGTTCGCATCGTCTCCGCCGCCGGCGTCGAGGAGTGGCCCGAACTCAGCAAGGCGGAGGTGGCGGAGAAACTCGCCGGCCTCATCGCCGAGCGGCTGCAGGCCTTGGTGCGCTGACAACCGCCGGCCAAGGCCTACTTCCTTCGAAGGAAGCAGCATCCTCCGATGCAGTCTGGATCCGGCGGTGCCCTGCCCTCCTCCAGACTGAATTGCCAAGCCGGCCGGCAAGGTTCATGCTGCGCGCGGGCGGTCTGCGATCCGGAGCATACGGGAGGTTCGCATGCGACTGCCTGGTTTTCTTTCGTCGAAAGGATTGCCGCTTTTCCTCGTCGCGGGCTTCGGGGCGGGAGCCGCCGCGGCGCATCTCGAGGGTGTCGACGTTCCGCGAAGCATCGCCAAAGCCTCGCATTGCCTGTTCGCCGACATTCCGCAGCAGGTACAGTCGCCATCGGCGACAAAAGCCTATGAAGAAGCCGATCCGCCGCTGTGGACCGGGCTCGGCACGCTGGGCTATCCCGTCAGCACCAAGAGCGAGGAAGCGCAAAGCTACTTCAACCAAGGTCTCAGGCTCGCCAATAATTTCAACCATGCTGAGGCGCGGCGCGCTTTCCGCAAGGCGCAGCGTCTCGATCCCGACTGCGCCCTGTGCTTCCTGTTCGAGGCGATGGTGCTCGGACCCAATATCAACGTGCCGATGGCTCCGGAAGCCAACACTCCCGCCGTCGCCGCCTTGAGAAAGGCCCAGGCGCTGGCCAATAAGGTGAGCGCGAAGGAACGCGGCCTGATCGACGCCGTAGCGCTCCGCTATTCGGACGACCCGGCAGCGGAACGGCCACGGCTGGACGCGGCGTACGCCGACGCCGCGGCGGCGCTCGCGGACAAATATCCGGACGACCTGGAACTCGCCGTCCTCGCGGCGGAGGCCGGGATGGATACGCAGCCTTGGGATTACTGGGAGCCGGGCGGCAAGGAGCCGAAGGGCCGGGCGGCCGATATCGAAAGACGCCTGGAAGGCGTCCTGGCGCGGGCGCCGGACAATCCCTACGCCATCCACCTCTACATCCATCTGGTGGAAGCCTCGGACCGTCCGGAGCGCGCCGAACCCTATGCTGACCGGCTGGCGGCGCTGATGCCACAGGCCGGGCATATCGTCCACATGCCGAGCCACATCTATTTCCGCGTCGGCCGCTATGCCGACTCACTTGCCGCCAACCAGGCCGCCGAGAAGGTGGACGAGGCCTATATCACCGAAACCGGTGCGGTCGGCGTCTATCCGATCGGCTATTATTCCCACAACGTGCATTTCGTCCTGGTGTCGGCGCAGCTTCTTGGCGACGCCAAGACCGTGCTCGCGTCGGCGGAAAAGCTGGACAAGTGGCTGGGCAACGATGTCGCGACGGCCATCCCGATCGCGCAGCCGGTCAAGGCGGCTCCCTATTTCGCCTGGGCGCAATATGGCGATCCGGACATGGTGCTGGCCCTGCCCGATCCGGTCGGTGCGCCGCCCTATGTGGAGGCCATGCGCCACTATGCGCGAGGCGCCGCCTTCGCGAAGAAAAAGGACGCATCCGGCGTCCGGGCCGAAGCTGAGGCAATCCACAAGATAGCAGCGGAGACGGACTGGTCGACGCTCGACGCCTGGGCGATCCCGGCGCGTCCCGTCCTCGATGTCGCCAGGAATGTGTTGCTCGCTCGCGCCGCGCAGGCCGAGAACGACAACGACGCGGCGATCGGGTTCTGGCGCAAGGCCGCCGACAGCGAGGACACCATACCCTATATGGAGCCACCCTTCTGGTACTATCCAGTGAGGCAGTCGCTCGGCGCCGCGCTGCTGAAGAGCGGAGACCCGCAAAGCGCGCAAAAGGAATTCAAGGCCGCGCTGGAGCGCTCGCGCGGCAGCGCCTGGGCGCTTTATGGCCTGGAGCAGGCGGCGAAGGCGAGCGGCGATACCGAAGGCGAAAGCAAGGCCGCCGCCGATCTCGCAAAGTCTTGGCGCGGCGATCCTGGCCTGCTCAGCCTGGAGAAGCTGTGACTGCCCTGGAGCCCGCACAGATCCAAATCGAGGTATGCCTCTTCCTGTGAACAGTGCGTACTTCCGGACGGCTCGCAACGGAACCGTCCAATCGCTAGATTTGTGACAACTTGAACCAGGGAGTTGTCCCATGTCCATCAGACCGGTGAAACAGATCTCGCAGTCGCAGCCGACGCTTGAAGGCGCCGGCGTGCATCTTAACCGCGCTTTCGGCTTCGGCGATCCATCGCTGGCCGATCCCTTCCTGCTCTTCGACGATTTCCGCAACGACAATCCCAAGGATTATCTCGCCGGTTTCCCCTGGCATCCGCATCGCGGCATCGAGACGATAACCTATGTATTGGCCGGCTCGGTCGATCACGGCGACAGTCTCGGCAATCGCGGCTCGCTCGGCGCCGGCGACGTGCAGTGGATGACGGCTGGCTCCGGCATCATGCATCAGGAGATGCCGAAGGGCGACCAGAAGGGGCGCATGCACGGCTTCCAGCTGTGGGCGAACCTGCCCTCCTCGCTGAAGATGACCGCCCCGCGCTACCAGGACATCAAGGCCGGCGAGATCCCCGAGATCATCGACGACGACGGCACCATCGTGCGCGTCATCACCGGCGAGTTCTGGGGCCGGAAGGGCCCGGTCGAGGGCGTCGCCGCCGATCCGCGCTATCTCGACGTCTTCGTGCCGGCAGGTCGAAAGAAGGTCCTGCCGGTCGACACCCGCTCTTCCGCCTTCGCCTATATCTTCGAGGGCTCCGGAACGTTCCGGGATGCCTCGAAGCCGTTCGGCGTGCTGGTCGAGAAGGGACTGGGCGAAGAGGAGCACTTCATCCGCGATTTGAGCGGCGACCGCACGCTGGTCGTCTTCGGCGCGGGCGACGAAGTCACGGTGCAGGCTGGCGAGCGCGGCATCCGCTTCCTGCTCGTCTCGGGCCGACCGATCGCCGAGCCCGTGGCGTGGCACGGACCGATCGTCATGAACACGCGCGAGGAGTTGGTCCAGGCGGTCAACGAGTTGCGCAACGGCACTTTCATCAAGGCGGCGTAACAAGACAGCGTATCCAGCAGGAAAGCGGGCCGGGTCTCTCCGACCCGCTTTTCTGTCGGCTTGCACGCCGGCTGGGAAATGCACAAAATCCCGTCGGTCCTGTCGAAATACGGAGGATCCGCGCGTCAACCGTTCGGCCCGCGACATCACGGGCGCGCCAAGGATGGAGACGACCATGAAATACATGCTGATGATCTATACCGACGAAAACGGAGCGGCGGCAGCCGACGACGCAACCAGAACGAAGATGTCGGCCACCTATGCCGCCTACACGGAAGCGATGAAGAAGGCCGGCATCTGGCTCGGCGGAGACCGCCTCCGACCGACCGCGACGGCGACCACTGTTCGCGTTCGGGACGGTAAGCAGCAGGTGATCGACGGCCCCTATGCCGACACCAAGGAGCAGCTCGGCGGCTACTACATGATCGAGGCACCAGACATGGATGCCGCCCTTTCGTGGGCTGCGCGCTGCCCGGCGACCAGCCACGGCACGGTCGAGGTCCGGCCGCTCTGGGAAATGAGCGCCTGACGCAGATGTTTAACGCCGAAGAGGACGCGCGGGCGGCGGCCGAGGGCGCCGCCCGCCGTAGCTACGGCAAGCTGGTCGCATATCTTGCGGCGCGCTCGCGTGACCTCGCCGCGGCGGAGGACGCATTGGCCGAGGCCTTCGCCTCCGCGCTTTCCCACTGGCCCCGCTCGGGCGTTCCGGACAACCCGGAAGCCTGGCTCCTCGCCGCAGCCCGCCGCAAGGCGATAGACGGCGCACGCAGGGAAAAAACCAGGATCAGCGCGGATCCGCATCTGAGGCTGATGGCGGAGGAAGCCGAGAGCGCCGTGGAGAGAGACAACATCCCCGACGAGAGGCTGCGGCTGATGTTCGCCTGCGCGCACCCGGCGATCGATCCGGCGATCCGCGCCCCGCTCATGCTGCAGACCGTGCTCGGCTTCGACGCCGCTCGGATCGCCTCGGCCTTCCTCGTCTCGCCGGCGACCATGGGACAACGGCTGGTAAGGGCCAAGACGCGCATCCGCGAGACCGGCATCCCGTTTCGCATTCCCGAACGCCCCGAACTCGCCGAAAGGCTGGACGCGGTCCTCGCCGCCATCTACGCCGCCTTCGCCGAAGGCTGGGCCGACCCTGCCGGCACCGAGACGAGACGTCGCGAGCTTGCCGGCGAGGCGATCTGGCTCGGCCGTCTCGTCGCCTCCCTGATGCCGGAGGAGCCCGAGGCGCTCGGCCTCCTGTCGCTGATGCTGTTCGCCGAAGCGCGCCGCAGCGCGCGCCGCGATGCGGAGGGGAACTACGTCCCGCTCGGCGAGCAGGATGTCACCTTGTGGAATTTGGGGATGATCGAAGAGGCGGAAGGGCTGCTGCGGAAAGCATCGGCGATGCCGGGGAGCGGGCGCTACCAGATCGAGGCGGCGATACAATCTGCGCATGTCGTCCGCCGGAGCGCGGCGCAGGCCGACTGGAATGCGATCGTCGTTCTCTACGGCATGCTCATGGCTATCGCCCCCTCGCCCGTCGTGGCGATCAACCGGGCCGTCGCGCTGGCCGAGGCCGCGGGCACGGAGACCGGACTGGCCGCGCTCGGCGAACTCTCCGGCGATCCGCACCTTGCCGACTACCAGCCCTATTGGGCGGCCCGGGCCGAGCTTCTGGCCCGCGCCGGACAGAGTACACAGGCCGCGGCGGCCTATGAGCAAGCCATCGGGCTCGAGGCGGATCCTTCGGTCCGCGCCTTCCTGCAAAACAGGCGGACAGCGCTGGATCTCAGGGCTCCTTCATGACACGGCCGCATTGCCAAGATTGTGTCCCCCTCTTTAAGGAAGAATCGCGTGCGCCTGCTGAACCATCTGCCCGAATGGGTCCGCTTCGTCCTCTCCACTTTCGCCATCATGCTGGTCATGAAGACGGTCGCGTTCGGATCGAACTTCATCCCGTCGGAAAGCATGGTGCCGACATTGCAGATCGGCGACAGGCTCGTCGTCGAGAAGTGGGCCTATGGCTGGAGCCGTTATTCGCTGCCGATCGATCCGGGCTTCGACTTCCCGACCAAGGACGGGCGCCTCTTCTCGCATCTGCCCAAACGCGGCGACGTGGTCGTCTTCACAAATCCGCATACGGGCGAAACCTACATCAAGCGCGTCATCGGCCTGCCGGGCGACCGCGTCGCCATGGTCGACGGCCGGCTCGTGCTGAATGGCACGATGGCGCAGCGCCGCGAAACCGGGCGCTATGCCTATCGCGATCCCTCGGGCTTTCCGGTGACCGTGACCCGTTACCAAGAGACCATCCCCGGCGGATCGACGCATACAATCATCGAGCGCAGCGACGAGGGCATGGCCGACAACATGGCGGAAGTGACGGTGCCGGCCAACCGGCTCTTCATGATGGGCGACAACAGGGACGATTCTGCCGACAGCCGCTTCTCCGAGCTCGGTTTCGTGCCGGTCGAAAATTTGCAGGGCAAGGCGGAACTCATCACCTGGTCGTTCTATGACTGCCGGAAAGAACAGGGACTCACCTGCGCCAAACGACGGTTCCTGTCGCCCATCCGCTGAGCGGTCGCCCCACTATTTCACCAGGAAGCCGCGTCCCAGTACGTCGTCCTCCTCGAGCGTGAATTCGGCTCTGCCGCTATAATGCGCCCGGCCGGAGACGCGCGCGACGATCGCGGGATGCGGTCCGGCGATCGCGGTGCGCGCCACCATGCCGTCGAAACGGGACCCGACGATGCTCTCGAAAACCCGGCTTTCGCCTATGCCAATCTGCTTTTTCGCATACATGGCGGCTAGCCTGGCTGTGACGCCCGAGCCGGTCGGCGACCGATCGACCTCGGCGTCGGCGAAGACGCAGATGTTGCGCGTCGGGCGATCGGGCTCGCTCTCCAAGCCGTCGGTGAGGATCGTCCCGTAGAGAAAAGCGAGATCGTCATGCTCGGGATGGGACAATGCCAGCTCAGCCTTGACCTTTTCCGTCAAGGCAGTGGCCGCCTTGACGAAGGCGGCGACGGAATGGCGGCCGAAGCGAAGGCCGAACTGACGGCAATCCGCGAGGGCGTAGAAGGCCCCGCCATAGGCGACGTCGAAGTGGACGCGGCCGTAATCCGGCAGCACGACGGACTTTCCGGACGCGAAAAGGAAAGCCGGCACGCTTTCGAAGGAGACCGCGCCGGCCTTGCCCTCCGTTACCTCGACAGCGGCGACCACCATGCCGCAGGGGCATTCGATTTTGACCTGCGTGACCGGCTCCCTCGTCTCGACCAGGCCATGATCCACCGCGTAGCGTCCCAGCGCGACGATGGCGTGGCCGCACATGGTCGAATAACCCTCGTTGTGCATGAAAAGCACGGCCAGATCGGCCCCCGGCAGATCGGGCTCCACCAGCCGCGCGCCGTACATGTCGTGATGACCGCGCGGCTCGAAGATCAGCATCTTGCGCAAATGGTCGAGATTGTCCCGCACAAAGGCCCGCTTTTCCAGAATGGTGCCCTCGGGAATCGGCGGATATCCGGCGGTGACGATCCGAAGCGGCTCGCCGCCGGTGTGCATGTCGACGACTGTAATGCTCAAGGACTCTATCCGGGCGAGAAGAGATTTTGCAGCGTGGCATGGGGGATCGCGTCTCGGGCGAAGATGAACGTGCCGTGGTCCAGCATCTCGCGCGAAGCCCGCTCGACACTAGCGAAGGCATAGTTCGTCAGCTTGGAGCCGAGCGACACGCGGCGAACGCCCTCCTCGTTCAGCTGTGCCATGGAAAGCTGCGGGACCGCCAGAACGTTGATCGGCCTCGAGACGGACTGGCAAATGGTGCGCACGATCGCGATGTCGGTGATGCCGGGGGCATAAAGCACATCGGCGCCGGCCTTTTCATAGGCCTGCAGCCGTTTGATCGTATCATCCAGATCGTTGCGTCCATGCAGGAAATTCTCGGCCCGCGCAGTGAAAACGAAATCGCGCGGCAACGCCTTCGCAGCTTCCGCCGCGGCGGCCACACGCTCGACCGCCTGATTGAAGTCGTAGATCGGCTTCGCACGGTCGCCGGTGGCGTCCTCGATGGAGCAACCGGCGAGACCGGTGGCTTCCGCGGCGAAAATGGTTTCGGCGGCGCTGTCGGCGCTGTCGCCCTTGCCGTTCTCCAGGTCGGCCGAAACCGGGAGATCAGTCGCGGCGACGATTTCGCGGCAATGCGCGATCATGGCATCGAAATCGATTCCCCCGTCTGGCAGGCCGCGCGAGAACGCGTAGCCGGCGCTAGTCGTCGCCAAGGCCTTGAAGCCGAGCGACACCAGGAATTTCGCCGTCCCGACATCCCAGGGATTGGGGATGATGAACGCATGCGGGCCTTCATGCAGCCTACGGAATGCTCCGTGCTGTCTCGCCGCCATTGTCACCTCCTCGCCGCACCGCCCGGAGCGACAGTCCTCCAGGCAGTTCGGCGCGGAGCCCGCTTCTTGTCAAGCAGCACGCTTTGGGCCAAGCCTACTCTGCTGCCACCCGGTGGCCGGCTTCCTTGCCGACCGCGTCGATGATCGCCCTGGAGAAGGGTTCGAGGTCACCCGGATTGCGCGCGGTGATCAGGTTGCCGTCGACGACGGTCTCTGAATCCTCCCAGCGTCCGCCGGCGTTCTTCACGTCGGTAACGATCGATTTATAGGAGGTGACTCTCTTGCCTTCGATCACGCCGGCCTCGACCAGCAGCCATGGGGCATGGCAGATGGCGGCCAGCGGCTTGCCCGTCGCTTCGAAGTCGCGGACGAAGTCGACAGCTTTCTTCTCGACCCTAAGAAGGTCGGGATTGATCTGCCCGCCTGGCAGTACCAGCGCGTCGTAGTCATCCACGGAAACGTCTTCGAGGGTTCTGTCGACCCTGACCGCGCTGCCCCAGTCCTTCTTGTCCCACCCCTTGATCTCACCCGGTTTCAGCGAGACGATATCTACGGTCGCTCCCGCTTCCTTCAACCTGTCGCGCGGCGTCTCGAGCTCCGATTGCTCGAAGCCGTTGGTGGCAAGAATCATGATTCTGGAATCGCTAATGCCCGGCATGGTGGTCTCCTTCTGACTTGAAGAAGGCCAAACGGCTCAGGCGGCCGGTTGTTCGATCACGTTTTCCGGCGACGTTTATTTCGTCCCAGTCGAACCGAACCCGCCCCCGCCGCGCCCGGTCACCGACGCCAGGCTGCGCTCCTCGATCCTGGCCTGTGCCACGGGCGCGACGATCATCTGGGCGATGCGCATGCCACGCTCGATCTCGAAATCCTCATCACTGTGGTTGACGAGCAGCACCATGACCTCGCCGCGATAGTCGCTGTCGATCGTACCAGGCGTATTGAGGCAGGTGACGCCGTGTTTCAGCGCGAGGCCGGAGCGCGGCCGTACCTGCGCCTCATACCCGGCCGGGATCTCCAGGACGAGACCGGTAGGCACCAATTGACGTTTCCCCGGAAGAAGGAGGATCGGTCGATCGTCCGGCACCGCCGCGCGCAAATCCATTCCGGCGGCGCCGGTCGATTCATAGGCAGGCAGCGGCAGGCCCTGCGAATGCGGAAGGCGGACGATGCCGAGAAGCGGAGCAGAGTTCGTCATGCGCGGTCCTATCGCCGCGCAAGCGATGCCCGTCAATCGGCTGCGAGGATTATCACCGCAATATTCGCGGCAGTTGCAGCGTCTCCTTGATCTCCTCCATGACGAAGGACGCAGAGACGTCGGAGAGCGGCACCTTGGCGATCAGCCGCTGGTACAGCCTGTCATAGGCCTTCACATCGGGAACACGGGCTCTCAGCACATAATCAAGGTCGCCCGACATACGGTAGACGCCAATGATCTCGGGGAGCGAGGTGACGGCGTCACGGAACTTCCTGAGCCATTCCGGCTCTTGATGCGTCGTGCGGACAAGGATGAAGACCGAAAGGCCGAAGCCGAGCTTCTCGGCATCGACCAGCGCCACCCGCCCGGTGATGATCCCCGCCTCCTCCATCATCTTGACGCGCCGCCAGCAGGCGTTGCGCGAAAGGCTCACGCGTTCCGAGAGCTGGTCCACGGAAAGGGTGCCGTCGCTCTGCAGTTCGGCAAGGATCATGCGATCCATTGGGTCGATATCGGGCTTCATTTGGGATACATGTCCCAAAAATTAACATCTTTCAAGGACAAATTGGGACCGGCCTGAGAGCGAGCGGTGATACCGTCCATCGTCTTTCAGGGGAACATACAGATGACCACGCTCGTCCGCCTCTTCCGCGAACATCCCGCCTCGGTCAACGAGACCTATTTCGAGCATATGGCGTTTGCCGGACGCTTCTCCAGCAGGCTGTTCCTCGCCGCATCGATGGCGCTCGTACATGCCTTCCTGCCCTTCCTGTTCGAGAAGTCGGCCAGCGGTATCGTCCGCGAGCTTTACGAGAAGACGCACGGTCGCGGGAAATAAGGTAGGCGAACGAGTAACTAAGCGAGCCACAAACCTGCAGATCGAAAGCCGTGAACGTCGGCAGGTTGCGCATGGCAAGCGGCGTGTTGAACCCACAACTTTCCTGTACGACGGAGCGGCGAGCCTTGCCCCATGATCATCACGCTTTCCTCAATACCTCCGCGCTACCGCCATCTGAGGCCAACGCTGGATTCACTTCTCCGCCAGCGGCTTCGTGCCGAGCAGATCATTCTCTACATCCCGCAGAGCTATCGGCGTTTTCCGGAATGGGACGGCAAGTTGCCGATTGTTCCCGAGGGCGTTGAAATCTGTCGGGTGTCAGAGGATTTCGGCCCCGCCACAAAGGTGCTTCCAGCCGTCCGCCAATTCCATGGCAAGGACATCGATGTGCTCTTCTGCGACGACGACGTAGCCTATGATCGAGACTGGTCCTCGCGGTTCGCCGCTGTCCGTACGTTGAGGCCCGATGTATGTGTCGTGGAAGCGGGCAAGGACATAAGTTCCATACGGGAGCGACCGTCCGATCGGCTTCCGAGGATGCATCGCGGCCGAACCCGTCTTTGGCGACGTATCACTCGCAAGTCTAACTTTTTGGCGAGCGGTTACTGCGACCTCCTCATGGGTGTCGGAGGCGGATTGGTGCGATCCGATTTCTTCACTGAGCGCGTTTTCGATATTCCCGATATGATGTGGCCCGTGGATGACATCTGGCTGTCGGGTCAACTGGAGCTGAACCGGGTCCCTATCTGGTTGAACGCCAAAGCGCCGAGGCGAAAAGAACGACGTTCAAAGGATGTCGCCTCATTGCGCAGGATGATCCATGCAGGACACGGCCGCAATGATCTCAATGCGGCAGGAATCGCCTATCTTCGAAAACAATACGGCATATGGAATGGGTAGGGAGGTGAAGTCGACGCCAAGTGCTGTCGCCGCCTCGTTGAGACCCTCCAAATTCGTCTGCTAACCTGCGGCTGCCGCTGATCCGAATACAAACGGCATTCCTGGAAGCAAACCGTTCCTGGCAGCCAATAGACCTTTCAAGTAGCGTTCCGGGCTGCCGGTCCACTTCCCGGCGGAGCATCCGACCGCCACCGACGGAATGTAACATACCGACTCCAACCGTGTTTTCCTGCCACGGAACCGGCACCTGATCGTCACATTTGCCGCCCTGTTTCCACCTAGGCGAGCCAAGCACTTCGGAAACAGGGTAATCACTAGAGTAATGATTTCATCAAAGGCTCTCGCGGCCGCCGGCGCGATCGGTATCGCTCTGGGAACCGCGACCGTCCCCGCCGCGGCACAATGCGGCCGCGCTTCATGGTATGCACTTCACTCCCGGACCGCCTCGGGGGAACGCATGAATCCCTCAGCATTGACGGCGGCACATCGCACGCTTCCCCTCGGCAGCGTCATCCGCGTCACCAACCGCCGCAATGGCAAGGTGGTCACCGTCAGGATAAACGATCGCGGACCCTTCATCAGGGGGCGCATCCTCGACCTGTCGCGGGCGGCGGCGCGGCGCCTCGGCTTTGTCCGCTCAGGCCAGACTTCGGTCTGCTTCGCCAGCGCCGACTGACGTGAGGCGACTGATGGCCGTCTCCATCATCGCCCGCGCAAGGTCCATGCCCCAGACCTCGCGGCAATAGGCGCGGAAGTCGAAACAGGGCAGGCCCGGGCACACCTCGAACTCGATGAGGTGGACCGAGTCGTCCGCCTCGACCCGAAAATCGGCCGAAAAAACATCGGCAAGGCCGAGGCCGCAGGCAAGCCTGGCGGAGATTTCGCGGATGGCGCGGTCGGCTGCCGGCTGCGTCGGGGCCACCGCATCCAGCCGGGGCTCCCTGTAGCTGCCGTCCTCCCTGGCGGTCGTTCCCGTGTCGCCGTAAAGCGCCATGCTGTCGGCCATCGTCTGGAAGTCCGCGCCGG
>JBQCFA010000292.1:0-3915 GCA_051959695.1 Rhizobiaceae bacterium | reverse complement strand
CGCCGCGGCGACAGCAAGCGCGCAGGCCGCCGAGGCGCCGGGCGGATCGCGCTTCGGCTGGTTCGATGGCGACTGGTCGCTTACCGTCGGCGTATCGACCTATGCCGAGCCCGAGTTCGAGGGCGCATCGAACTACCATGTTGGCGTGATGCCTCTCGTCTCCTTCGGGCGGCAGGGTACGACGACGCGGTTCTCCTCGCGCAACGACAATATCTCGATCGGCTTCGTCGACACCGGCAACTTCCGAGCCGGCCTGACGGGCAAGCTGATCTTCCCACGCGATTCCAGCGATTATCGTGACCTCCGCGGCCTGCACGATGTCGATTTCGGCGGCGAACTCGGCGTGTTCGCGGAGTACTATCCCTTCGACTGGATGCGCGTTCGTGGCGAGGTGCGCCACGGCATCGTCACCCATGACGCCGTCGTGGGCGACCTCGCGGTCGATGCCTTCACCAACATCACGCCGACCCTGCAGATCTCGGGCGGGCCGCGCCTTTCCGCCGCCACGGCCGACTATTTCCGGACCTACTACGGAGTGAGCCCGGCCGAATCGCTGGCCTCTGGCCTCAGTCCTTATTCGCCGGGCGGCGGCTTGAAATCGGCCGGTTTCGGCGGCGCGCTCACCTGGAAGACGACGGACAAGGTCACGACGAGCCTGTTTGGAGAGTATTCGCGGCTGCTCGGGCCCGCGGCGGATTCAAGCATCGTGGAGGAACGCGGCTCGCGCGACCAGTTCCTTGTCGGCGTGTCGGCCACCTACCGCTTCGATTTCTCGCTGCATTGAGCCCCTTTATTCCGCGGCGGCGCTCGGTTACATACGCGCCATGAATTTCGACGCGCGCAGCCGCTCCATACGAATTACCGGCCCGGCCTTGCGGGCGGCCTGAGGCCGCCGGCGGGTCCGGGAGATTTTCGCTTTCCGCGCATATTCCGTTTCGAGATGATTTGGCGCGGCCTCGGGCCGACCGCCGCATGATGGCCAGAACGATGAACGACACGTCTGAAAAGATCGATTACTCCAAGACCCTCTACCTGCCGAAGACCGATTTCCCGATGCGCGCCGGGCTGCCGGAAAAAGAGCCGCTGCTCGTCGAGCGCTGGGACGGGATGGACCTCTACCGCCGGCTGCGCGAGGACGCCGCTGGCCGCCCGAAATACGTGCTCCATGACGGCCCTCCCTACGCCAACGGCAACATCCATATCGGCCACGCGCTGAACAAGGTGCTGAAGGACGTCATCACGCGCTCCTTCCAGATGCGCGGCTACGACAGCAACTACGTCCCGGGCTGGGACTGCCATGGTCTGCCGATCGAATGGAAGATCGAGGAGCAGTATCGCGCCAAGGGCAAGGAGAAGCCGGACTTTTCCGATGGCAACGCCATCAACGCCTTCCGCGACGAATGCCGCGCCTTCGCCCGGCACTGGATCGAGGTGCAGACCGGCGAGTTCAAGCGGCTCGGCGTCGTCGGCGATTTCAAGAAGCCCTATCTCACGATGGACTTCCACGCGGAGTCGAGGATCGCCGGCGAATTGATGAAATTCGCCATGTCCGGCCAGCTCTACCGCGGCTCCAAGCCTGTAATGTGGAGCGTGGTCGAGCGCACGGCGCTGGCCGAGGCCGAGGTCGAGTACCAGGACTACGAGTCGGACACGATCTGGGTGAAGTTCCCTGTTAACGTCATGCTGCGCGACGGCGCTTCAATAAAGCCCGAATTGCTGCGGTCTCATGTCGTCATCTGGACGACGACACCGTGGACAATCCCCGGCAACCGCGCCGTCTCGTTCTCGCCGCGCATCGAATACGGCCTTTACGAGATCACGGCGGCCGAGAACGATTTCGGTCCGCAGGCTGGCGAGAAGCTGGTCTTCGCCGACAAACTCGCGGAAGAATCTGCCGCGAAAGCAAAGGTGACGATGAATCGCCTTCGCAGCGTTTCGGCCGAAGAGCTTGAAGGCCTTACGCTTTCCCATCCATTGAAAGGCCTCGGCGGCGGCTACGAATTCGCTGTTCCCTTGATCCCCGGCGACCACGTCACCGACGATGCCGGCACGGGCTTCGTCCACACCGCGCCCGGCCATGGCCGCGAGGATTTCGACGCCTGGACGGAGCACGCCCGCGAACTCGAGGTGAGGAGGATCGACACCCGCATTCCGTTCACCGTCGACGACGCCGGCTTCTTTACGAAGGACGCGCCGGGCTTCGGCCCGGACCGCGAGGGCGGAGCGGCGCGCGTCATCGACGACAACGGCAAGAAGGGCGACGCCAACAAGGCCGTCATCGACGCGCTGATCGAGAAGAACATGCTCTTCGCGCGCGGCCGGTTGAAGCATTCCTATCCGCATTCCTGGCGCTCGAAGAAGCCGGTCATCTTCCGCAACACGCCGCAATGGTTCGTCCATATGGACAAGGAGTTGGGGGGATATGGGATGGAGCACCCCTCATCCGGCCCTTCGGGCCACCTTCTCCCACAAGGGGAGAAGGGGAGGCGGGGCGGCGCGGCCGGCGCTCCCTCGCCCCTTGTGGGAGAGGGTGGATCGGCGCGTAGCGCCGAGACGGGTGAGGGGTATCCCAAGCCCGACACGCTCCGCTCCCGCGCGCTTGCCGCCATCGACGCCACGCGCTTCGTTCCGTCGGCAGGCCAGACCCGCCTGCGCGCCATGATCGAGGAGCGGCCGGACTGGGTCTTGTCGCGCCAGCGCGCCTGGGGCGTGCCGATCGCGGTCTTCGCCGACGAGGACGGCAACGTCCTGAAGGACGAGGCCGTCAACGCCCGCATCCTCGACGCCTTCGAGAAGGAAGGCGCCGACGCCTGGTTCGCCGACGGTGCGCGCGAACGCTTCCTCGGTTCCCGGGCCAACGAGCCCTGGCACCGCGTCCGCGACATTCTCGACGTGTGGTTCGATTCCGGGTCCACCCATGCCTTCACGCTGGAGGACCGGCCGGACCTGAAATGGCCGGCCGACGTCTATCTCGAAGGTTCCGACCAGCATCGCGGCTGGTTCCATTCATCGCTTCTGGAGAGCTGCGGCACGCGCGGCCGGGCACCCTACGACGCCGTCATCACCCATGGCTTCACCATGGACGAGAACGGCCGCAAGATGTCGAAATCGCTGGGCAACACGGTCGTGCCGCAGGACGTGATGAAGCAGTCCGGCGCCGACATCCTGCGCCTCTGGGTCATGACAACCGATTACTGGGAAGACCAGCGGCTCGGCAAGAACGTCCTGCAGACCAATATCGACGCCTATCGCAAGCTGCGCAACACCATCCGCTGGATGCTCGGCACGCTCGCCCACGACAAGGGCGAGAGCGTGTCGCGGGCGGAGATGCCCGAGCTCGAGCGGCTGATGCTGCACCGGCTGGCCGAGCTCGACCAGCTGGTGCGCAAGGGCTACGACGCGTTCGACTTCAAGCGCATCACGCGTGCGCTGCTCGATTTCATGGTGGTCGAGCTTTCCGCCTTCTATTTCGACATCCGCAAGGACGCGCTCTACTGCGACGCTCCGTCGAGCACCCGCCGCAAGGCGTCGGTCGAGATCGTCCGCCATCTCTTCGATTGCCTGGTGAAGTGGCTGGCGCCGATGCTTCCGTTCACCACGGAGGAGGCCTGGCTCGAGCGGCATCCTGATGCGGCTTCCGTCCATCTGGAGCAATTCCCTGAGATTCCGGCCGACTGGAAGGACGACGCGCTTGCGGCGAAATGGGAGAAGATCCGCATGGTTCGCCGCGTCGTCACCGGGGCGCTGGAGATCGAGCGCGCCGGCAAGACGATTGGTTCCTCGCTCGAGGCGGCGCCGGTGCTGCATGTCGCCGATGCGGGCCTGCGCGCGCTGGTCGAAAGCGTCGATATGGCCGAAATCTGTATCACGAGCGCCATCGAAGTCACGGCGCGGCCGGCGCCCCAAGGCGCCTTC
>JBQCFA010000291.1:0-2525 GCA_051959695.1 Rhizobiaceae bacterium | reverse complement strand
GGCGGCTGGACCTGGTATACCGGCTCGGCAGGATGGCTCTATCGAGCCGCGGTCGAAGGCATCCTCGGCATCCGCAAGGAGGGAGGCAGGCTGGTCGTCGCGCCGGCGCTACCGAGCGAGTGGGATGGGTTTTCGGCGGTGTTCCGCCCGGGCAACGCCGTCTATCGGATCCGTGTTTCGCGGGGCGACGCCGCCGGTATAGAGGTCAACGGCAAGAAGGGCGCCGGCAATTCCTTCGAGATCGAGAGCGAAGGCGAGTTCGACGTCGTCGTAACCGTTATCGGCGGAGAGGCGAGCGTCGCGAAGAAGAACAGGCAAAGGCAGGCCAGCGCGGCGGAATGATCGCTTCGGCAGCGCTTAGCCGCCGGGGCCGGGGAAGCCCCGTCCGTCCGGGGCCGTTCACGCTATCCGAAGAACGCTGCGTAGAGGGCGTGCGCCGTGCCGGCCACAAGGCCGATGATGATGAAGGAGACCACTCCGGCGACGAGCCCGGCGGTCAGGCAAAGCCCGTCGCGCTCCGATATGGCCAGCGACAGCAGGAAGATGGAGAAGGCCGGCAGCCAGTTGCCGAACGGTATGGGCAACGTCACGGCGATGGCGAGGACAAGCGCGACCAGGCCGACGACAAGGTCCGCCGCCCGTTCGCTTGGGAACGGCCAGTAGCGCGGCCGGATCAGCCTTTCCAGCCACTGGAGGCGGGGCATCGCCCGCGCCGTCATCTGGCGGAACCTGTCGGCCTCGATCGAGCGGTTCAGCACCGAGCGCGGCAGCCAGACCCTGGCGTGGCCAAGCATCATCTGGGCCGCGACGATGACGAGTGGCGGGCCGAGAACGATCGTCGTTCCGGGCGGCAGTGGCAGGAGATTGATCGCGGCGAAGAAGGCGAGAAGCGCGGCGAGGCTGCGATCGCCGAGCGCGTCCCGAACCTGGTGGATGGTGACGGCGTCCGACACGTCACGCGACAGTTCCTCGAAGACCACCGACATCCGGCGCGGGCCGGGGGCACGGTATGCACCGGCCGACGCCGGCGCCTGGTCGGGCTCCATCATTTCGTGTCTCAATGCCGCATCCCCAGGCAGGATCGAGCCCGCCCAACCACATTCCAGCCAAAGGCTCTAAAGCCAGATTGTGGCGTAAGCAACGGTGCCGCGGCGGACAATTCAGCCGCGAGCGGCGCGCGCCAGCCCCAGTTCCAGGTCGCCGTAGCCGGTGCGCCGCTTCTCGTATTCGAGCCCGAGCATCCGGGCGGCGTCCATCGCCACCTTCTCCAGTTCCGGATCGTCCGTCTGGGCGAGGTAGACCACCTTCTCGTAGTTCCCGAAGAAGTCCCTCGCGAGTTCGGGATGCTTGTCGAGGCCGAGCGGCTTGATGAAGAAGGCCTCGAACTGCCGGCACAGGAAGTCCGTCATGTAAAAGGACATCATGTCGTCTTCAGCGACTTTGGCGAAGGCGTCCATACCCTGGTAGAAGGCGAAGCAATGCGGGCCGGGCATGCGTACGACGCCGTGCTTGTCGAGCACCTTGTCGAGCATCCCGCCCGTACCGCAATCGCCGTAGCCGACAAAGATATGCTCGTAGCCCTCGGCCCGCGCCTCAAGAATGGCCGCGTCCATCGCGGGCGCGATGCGGTCCGGCCGGTAGTGGAACTCGGCGGGCAGGCAGGTGAGCTCGACATGGTGGAGGCCGAGGCGCTCCTTCACAGCGAGCACCTCGCGGGCGATCATCCCGCAGGCGATGACGAGAACTTTTTCGGGATCCGGGCGTTTCATGACCGTCACGATAGCACCGCCGTCTCCGCAAAGGCGGCAACGAGGAGGAATATAATGAAGATCGGTGTCATTTCACGCGTATTGGTGGTCCTCGCGCTGGCCGGCTATGCGGCGGGCTGCGCCAACACCATCCGCGGCATGGGCCAGGATACCGCGAATTCGATCAACGCCACCCAGCATGCCGGCAAGAAGATCGACCGGGCGGCCAAGAACTAGGCGGGCGCTGAGCCTGCGCGCCGTCAGCTCGCGGCGCGCAGATTGTGCTTGCGCTTCATGAAGTCCTTGGCGGTCTCCACCGCGACGGCCGCGTCGCGGCAATAGGCGTCGGCGCCAACGGCCTTGCCGAATTCCTCGTTGAGCGGCGCGCCACCGACCAGAACGACATAGTCGTCGCGCATGCCCTTTTCCTTGAGTGTGTCGACGACCACCTTCATGTAGGGCATGGTCGTGGTGAGCAGCGCCGACATGCCGAGGATGTCTGGCTGATGCTCCTCGATCGCCGCCAGATATTTCTCGACCGAATTGTTGATGCCGAGATCGATCACATCGAAGCCGGCGCCCTCCATCATCATGCCAACAAGGTTCTTGCCGATGTCGTGGATGTCGCCCTTGACGGTGCCGATGACCAGCTTGCCCTGCTTGGGCGCCCCGGTTTCGGCGAGCAGCGGGCGCAGGATGAACATGCCCGCCTTCATGGCGTTCGCAGACAGAAGCACCTCCGGCACGAACAGGATGCCGTCGCGGAAGTCCTCGCCG
>JBQCFA010000290.1:0-9304 GCA_051959695.1 Rhizobiaceae bacterium | reverse complement strand
ACCATTTTCCCGGGCGTCACGCTCGCTGTCCTGGCCCTGGCCGTCAACCTTCTTGGCGACTGGCTGCGCGACGCACTCAATCCGAAGCTCCGATGACCGCCGCGCTCTCCGTCCGCAACCTCAGGGTCGAGATCCCGACGCGCCGCGGCGTGCTGACGGCGATCGACGATCTCTCCTTCGACATCGCGCCGGGCGAGGTTCTCGGCGTGGTCGGAGAATCCGGCGCCGGCAAGTCGATCACCGGCCCGGCCATCATCGGGCTCCTCGACCCGCCCGGCCGTATCGCAGGCGGCGAAATCCGGCTCGGTGGCGAGCGCATCGACAATCTTTCGCCGCCGGCGATGCGGCAAATACGGGGCAAGCGGATCGGAATGATCTTCCAGGACCCGCTGACCAGCCTGAACCCGCTCTACCGTATCGGCGAGCAGCTCACCGAGACGATCCTGACGCATGAGAAGATGTCGGCGAAGGCGGCGGCGGAAAAGGCCGAGCGCTTGCTGGTCGAGGTCGGCATCCCGGCCGCGGGCACCCGCATGTCGTCCTATCCGCACCAGTTCTCTGGCGGAATGCGCCAGCGGGTCGTCATCGCGCTGGCGCTTGCGGCGGACCCGGAACTGGTCATCGCCGACGAGCCCACAACGGCGCTCGACGTCTCCGTGCAGGCGCAGATCATCGCGCTCATCAAGCGGCTATGCAAGGATCGCGGCACCTCGGTCATGTTGATCACCCACGACATGGGCGTCATCGCCGAGACGGCGGACCGGGTCTGCGTGCTCTACGCCGGACGTCTCGCCGAGATCGGCGCGGTGCGCGAGGTGGTGAAGCGGGCGCAGCATCCCTATACGCACGGTCTCATGGCCGCCATCCCGTCGCTCGTCGGCGATCCCAGCGAGAAGCTTCAGCAGATTCCCGGCTCGATGCCGCGGCTCGGCGCCATTCCGGCGGGCTGCGCCTTCAATCCGCGCTGTCCCTATCGCTTCGACCGCTGCGTACGGGAACGGCCGGGCGTCTACGCCGCGCTAAAGAGCCGCGCGTCCTGTTTCCTGCACGATCCAGCCGGCGAGGCGCCGCCGGCGGAGATCGCGGAAAGGGCCGCGGCGACCGGAATAGAGGTGCAGGCCGCCACCGGAGCCAAATCGTGAGCGCGCCGGTTCTTTCTCGCGCCAAGCCGGAGACGAGCATGACGGATGCGCCGCTTGTCGAGATCGAGGGACTGGGGCGGGTCTTCGACCTTTCCAAGCGTTGGCTCAACCGCGTTCTCGAAGGCAGCGGCAAGGTCATGCTGACCGCCGTCGATGGCGTCGACATGTCGATCAGGCGCGGCGAAACCTACGCGCTGGTCGGCGAGTCCGGTTCGGGCAAGTCCACCATCGCCAAGATGGTCGTCGGCCTTTTGCCGCCGAGCAGTGGCACGGTCCGGATCGACGGCGCCGATATCTGGAAGGAGCTCGGCGGCGCCCGGCAACGGCAGATACGTCGACAGATACAGATGATCTTCCAGGATCCGTTCGCCAGCCTCAATCCGCGCTGGCGCGTCGGTTCGATCGTCGCAGAGCCGATCAAGGCCTTCGGCATGATCGCGGATGCGCGCGAACGCGACAACCGCGTCGGCGAGCTTCTGCGGCTGGTCGGCCTCGATCCACGCGACGCCGGAAAGTTCCCGCACGAATTCTCCGGTGGGCAACGGCAACGCATCGCTATCGCCCGGGCGCTGTCCTCCAACCCGGAATTCATCGTCTGCGACGAGCCGACCTCCGCGCTCGACGTCTCTGTGCAGGCGCAGGTGCTGAACCTGTTGCGCGACCTGCAGGAGCGGCTGGGGCTGACCTATCTCTTCATCAGCCACAACCTCGCGGTCGTGCGCCATGTAGCGACGCGTGTCGGCGTGCTTTATCTCGGACGGCTGGTGGAAGAAGCGCCGGCGCGCGTATTGTTCTCGGCCCCGCAGCATCCTTACACGAAGCTGTTGCTCGATTCCGTTCCGGACATCGACATGATGGGGAAGGAACGTGTTCCGATCGCGGGCGAGATCCCCAATCCCGTAAACCCGCCGCCGGGATGCCATTTCCACCCGCGCTGCCCGCTTCGGTTCGAGCCATGCGACAAGGTCCGTCCGACGCTGGAGGAATATGGCCAGACGCGCGCGGCATGCCATGCTCTGAAGGAAGGGCGGACATCATAAGGCGCTCGTGGGCCGAGGCTCGCCCTGCGGGCTTCCTGTGGGCTTCGCACCTCACCGTGAGGGAAGTCGGCGCCCACGGTCCCCATCCCGAGGCGCGAGCGAAGCGAGCCTCGAAAGACGCACCTCGCCGCAGTACGCACTAATTCCGATAGGCCTGGTTCCCGTCGATCCAGACGCCCTGGACGTCGAGTGCGTCGGACAGATGAACGAAAGAAGCCGGCCTGCCTTGGCCTATGCGTCCGAGGCGGTGTTCCTGGCCGACCGCCATCGCAGGATAAAAGGAGGCCATGCGTAGCGCCTCCGCGACCGGCAGGCCGATTTCCCGATGCATGAAACGGACGGCCGAGATCATGTCGAGATCCGCGCCGGCGAGCGTGCCGTCGTCGAGCGTCAGCCTGCCGCCTTCGCGCCGGATGGTGCGGCCGTTGAGCGTGAATTCGGTCATGTCGGCGCCGATGGTCGCCATGGCGTCGGTGACGAGGAAGATGCGGCCGGGACCGCGCTTCGACCGCAGCGCGATGCCGATGACGTGGCGGTCGACATGGAAGCCGTCGGCGATCAGCCCGGCCGATATCTCGCCGGAGGAAAGGGCTGTGCCTACCATACCGGGCTCGCGGTGCTGGAGTTGGCTCATGGCGTTGAAGAGGTGGGTGACCTGCGTGGCGCCGGCCTCGATGGCAGCGCGCGCCGTGGCGTATCCGGCGTCGGAGTGGCCGAGGCTGACGACGATGCCGGCGCCGGAAAGCGCCGCGATCTGCTGTGGGGTCACCGTCTCCGGCGCCACTGTCGTCATCAGGACGGGGAGAGAGGATCTTGCCGCGACAAGCCGGTCGAGGTCGGCCGTCTCCATCGGCCGGATGAGGCCCGGATCATGGGCCCCCTTGCGGGACAGCGACAGATGCGGGCCTTCGAGATGCAGGCCAAGGAATCCCTGTACTTTCTCTCTCGCGGCGGCCTCGCCCGCTTCGAGAGCCGCCGCCGTCGTCTCCGGAGTATCGGTGATCAGCGTCGCCAGCAGCGCCGTCGTGCCGAAGCGCGCATGCGCAGTGCAGATGCGCCGGATGGTTTCGAGCGACGGATCGTCGTTCAGCATGACGCCGCCCCCGCCATTTACCTGCAGATCGACGAAGCCCGGCGCCAGGAAACCGCCATCGAGATCGAGCGTGCGAGCGCCCGCGGGCAGGGCGTCTTGCGCAACGATGGCTTCAACCATGCCCCCGGCGACGAGCAGCGCCTCGCCGTCATGCCAGTCCTCACCGTCGAAGATGCGGGCGCCGCTGATGGCGAGCATGGAACTCATCTTGTCTCGGTCACCTTGCGCAGATGGACGGGCCTGTCGGGATCGAGCCCGCGCCGGCGCGCGAACGCCTCGATGAAAGCGTAGAAGGAAACGATGAGCGACAGCGGATCGGTTAAGGTGTGCCCAGTCGCGGCGAACGGCAGCCGCTTGGCGGACGAGAGCATGTCGCTGGTGGCGAAGACGGTGGCGCCCTTGGCGGTCAATTCGTCGGCGGCCGCGGCGACCGAGCGCTCGGCCGCGTCGCGCGCGGCAAGCGCGAGGACGGGAAAACCGCCGCCGACGATGGAGACCGGGCCGTGCATCACCTCCGCGGAACTGTAGGCTTCGGCGTGGACGGAGGACGTCTCCTTGAATTTCAGCGCCGCCTCGCCGGCAATGGCAAGCGAAGGGCCGCGGCCGAGGATGAAGAGCGAATCGCGGTCGTCCGTCGCCTCGCAAAGGGCGTTCCAGTCGCAGCCGCGCGCCTGTTCCAGATGGCCGGGAAGATCGGCGAGGGCGCGACGAAGCCTGTCATCCTCGATGCATTCGGCAAGCAGCGCCAGTCCGGCGACGACCGAATTCACGAAGGTCTTGGTGGCGGCGACGCTGTGCTCGGGCCCGGCGAGGATATCGATGACCTCAGCGCAAATCCCGGCCAACGGAGAGGTGGCCGTGTTGGTCAGCGCCACGGTCAACGCTCCGCCTTGTCCCGCCGTTTCCGCCATCTTCACGATGTCCGGGCTTTTGCCCGACTGCGAGATGGCAAGGCAGGCGGCACGGTCCAGCTTCAGCCGCGCGCCGAAGACGGAGGCGATCGACGGTCCGAGCGACGCGACCGGGATGCCGGCGGCGAGTTCGGTCGCATATTTGAGATATCCGGCCGCATGATCCGAGGAGCCGCGCGCCACGGTCGCGATCAGGAGCGGGTCCTTTTCGCGCAACCGCGCACCGGCTCTCGCGATCGAGGACGAGGAGCGTTCGAGGAATGTCGCCACCGCGTCCGGTATGCCGGCGATCTCCTGCTGCATGAAGGTCGGAGAGTTCATATGTTCTACCTGCCGTCGCCAAGCCGGAGTTCGGCCACGAAATCGTAAGCGTCGCCGCGATAGCGCGAGCGTGTGAATTCGATCACCTTGCCGGAAGGCAAATAAGAGATGCGCTCGATGTTGAGCGTGGCGGACCCGGGAGCCACGCCGAGCAACTCGGCGTCCTCCTTTTCGAGAAGGGCGGCGGAGAGACGCTGGATGGCGCGCACCGGCCGATTGCCGCTCTCCTTCAGGCAGGCATAGAGAGACGTCTCGACCAGGGACGGATCGGGCAGCGTAGCCTCGGCAAGCGAGGCGCGCTCTATGGCCAGCGGCGTTCCGTCGGCGAGGCGGAGGCGTTCGACTCGCGCCACGCGGTCGGTCGCCGACAGGCCGAGCGTCACCATTTCCTCGGGCGACGGGGGATAGAGCCCGCGACCGAGCCACACGGATTCGGATGACAGGCCGCGGCGCGCCATGTCCTCCGTGAACGAGGTCAGCGACGACAGCGATTGCTGGACACGCTCGATGCGCGGCGCGACGAAGGTACCCGAGCCGTGGCGCTGGACGAGCAGGCCTTCCGTCACAAGATTCTGCACAGCCTTGCGCACGGTGACGCGCGAAACCTCGGCCAGTTCGGCGATGTCGCGTTCGGAAGGAAGCGCATCGCCCGGCCGCAGGGCGCCGCCCTCTATCGCCTTCAGGATGTTGTTCTTCAGCGACAGATAGAGCGGGCCGTTGGCGACCGTTCCGCCGCGCCTGGCGAAGATCGCCTGGCGGAGATCATCCATGGTGGCGCTCCTTCGCGCGGAAGCGCCGCATCGCCAGACCAAGCGCGCCTTCGAGCGCGCCGCCGAGCGGCTCCTTCACGAGCTTCCTGAAGCGCGGCCCGAGATGCGGCTCATAGCCCTTCGCCAGGCCGCCGAGCAGGCAGAGCCGATCGCAGGCCGGCGGCATGATGGCGGTCAGGGCCTCCTCGATGCTGCGCACGGCCCCGTCGATCAGCGCGTCGCCGATCGGATCGCCGCGCTCGGCATATTCGAAGACGAGCGGCGCAAATGTCCCGAACTCACCGGGGCGGGCCGTATGCGCGTATTCCACCAGCGTCTGCGGATCGTCTTCGAAGCGGCGCAGGACCTCGTTGGTTAGGCCGGAGCCGGGATGAACGCCGTCATGCGCGAGCAGCGCCTCCTGGAGCAGCGCGCGCCCGACGCGGGCGCCGCTGCCGAGATCGCCCACCATGAAGCCCCAGCCGCCGACGCTGCGCACCGTGCTGCCGCTGCGGGCCATGAACACCGAGCCGGTGCCAAGGATCGCGACGGCCCCGTCATGATCTCCGAGGGCCCCGCTAAGGGCGATCAGCGCGTCGGTCTCGACGATGGAGCGGCGGAAAGGAAGGATGGCGCGGATGCGCTCGCCGTAATTGCCGATATTGGCCCCTGCAAGCCCAAGCATCGCCTGCGAAGAGGAGAGGGTATCCGCCGGCAATCCCGCCTCATGGCAGGCGGCTTCGGCGGCCGCGACGATATTCTTCCGCGCCCCTTCTATGTCCGTCATGATGTTGGCGGAGCCCGCCCTGCCGCGACCGAGCGCCTTGCCACGCTCGTCGGCCAGCAGGGCGCGACAGCTCGTGCCGCCTCCGTCTATGGCGATCATATGAGACACGTTCAGGACCTCCTGCCATCATCATACCAATTAACTACCAATAACCAAGTCCCGATTTTTGACCAGTTGGTAGTCGCGCCTATTTATTTGAGATAAAAGAGCTTTTTTTGATAGAGCTCGGGGGAGCGGGACAAAATTGTTAACGATCACTGGACAAGTGGTATTTTTTTGGCATCATAACCGGATTGGAGAGATCGGATGACGGTTTGGCGGCCGGAAGAAGTGCACGGCAAGGCGAGGAGACGGGAAACCCGTTCGTCGCACGCCATGCCGACGACGCCGGGCGTCGGGTACGCCGTCGCCTCTGGCAGAATTCCCGGATACGCGGGAAGCAGCCTGCGGCCGGCTCTTTCGATGATCGAGGGGAGCTGCGGCTCCGGCGAGACGGGCGAAGAAAAACGTCGCTTAACAGGGAGATTGATATGACCAGGAATTCATTGAGACTGATGCTGCTGGCGTCGAGCATGTTCGTGTCGGCGGGCGTGGCCTATGCCGACGACGTGACGCTGACCATCGAAAGCTGGCGGAACGATGATACTCAGATCTGGCAGGAGCAGATCATCCCGGCCTTCGAGAAGGCCAATCCCGGCATCAAGGTGACTTTCGCGGCCGCCGCGCCGACCGAATACAATGCCGCGCTCAACGCCAAGCTGGCCGCCGGTTCGGCGGGCGACCTCATAACCTGCCGCCCCTTCGATGCCTCGCTCGAACTTTTCAAAAAGGGCTATCTCTCGCCTGTCAACGACATCAAGGGGATGAACAATTTCTCCGATGTCGCGCAGGCCGCCTGGCAGACGGATGACGGCAAGACGACCTTCTGCGTGCCGATGGCCTCGGTCATCCACGGCTTCATCTACAACAAGGACGCGTTCGACCAGCTCAAGATCACTCCGCCGAAGACGCAGGACGAATTCATGGCGGTGCTGAAGAAGATCAAGGACGACGGCACCTATGTCCCGCTCGCCATGGGCACGAAGGACCAGTGGGAAGCGGCGACCATGGGCTGGGAGAATATCGGTCCCGACTACTGGAAGGGCGAGGAAGGCCGCAAGGCGCTGATCGCCGGCAAGGCGAAGCTCACCGACCCGGGATTCGTCGAGCCGTTCAAGGTGCTGGCAAGCTGGGCGCCGTACATGGGCGACGGCTTCCAGGCGCAGGCCTATCCGGACAGCCAGAATTTGTTCACGCTCGGCCGCGCCGCGATCTACCCCGCCGGCTCCTGGGAGATTTCGGTCTTCAACAAGCAGGCCCAGTTCAAGATGGGCGCTTTCCCACCGCCGGTGCCGAAGGAGGGCGATACCTGCTACATCTCCGACCAGCCCGACCACGCGCTCGGCATGAACGCCAAGACGAAGCATCCGGAGGAGACCAAGAAATTCCTCGAATGGGTGGCTTCGAAGGATTTCGCCGAACTCTACGGCAACGCGTTGCCGGGCTTCTTCCCGCTCACCAGCGAAAAGGTCGAGCTCAAGGACCCGCTTGCCAAGGAGTTCCTGAGTTGGCGTGAAAGCTGCAAGCCGACCATGCGCGTCACCTATCAGATCCTGTCGCGGGGGACGCCCAATCTCGAAAACGAAAGCTGGGGGGCCTCCGCCAACGTGATCAACGGCACCGAGACCCCAGATGCCGCGGCGAAGAAGCTGCAGGACGGGCTCGAGAGCTGGTATCATCCGGGCAAGTAGGTCCGGGCAACACGTCCGCCCGGCGCCAGTTCGGCTGCCGGGCGGGTCGTTTTGACCAAGTCGAAAGCGGGGACGGGATGGCGGTCGCGCGCAGGCAGACACGTTGGCACATCGCCGTGTTCCTGGCTCCGGCGCTGGTCGTTTATACGGCAATCATGATCCTGCCGCTGTTCGGTACCCTGCAGCTCTCGCTTTTCCGCACTATCGACCAGAAACAGGTTTTTGTCGGCCTGGACAATTTCCGCAAGCTTCTCAGCGATCCGCACTGGTCCGGCGCGTTCTGGAACGCCCTGAAGAACAATGTCTGGTTTTCGCTCATCCACATGCTGGTACAGAACCCGCTCGGCATCCTGCTGGCGGCGCTGCTGTCGAGCAACAAGCTGAGGTTTCGCGCCTTCTACCGGACTGCGATCTTCGTCCCGACCATTCTCTCCTTCGTCATCGTCGGCTTCGTCTGGAAGCTGATCCTGTCGCCGCTCTGGGGCGTCGCGCCAATGCTCCTCAAGGAAGTGGGCCTGCGCGGCCTCTTCTACCCGTGGCTCGGCATGGCTGACTCGGCGCTGACCACGGTGGCGCTCGTCTCGGTCTGGCAATTCGTCGGCATTCCCATGATGCTGATCTATGCCGCGCTCCTGTCGATCCCGGACGAGGTGATCGAGGCGGCGGAATGCGATGGCATCACCGGCATGGCACAATTCTGGAAGATAAAGCTGCCGCTGATCCTGCCGTCCATCGGCATCATCTCTATCCTGACCTTCGTCGCCAACTTCAACGCCTTCGATCTGGTCTACGTCGCCCAGGGCGCGCTCGGCGGCCCGAATTTCTCGACCGATATCCTCGGCACGTTCCTCTATCGGACATTCTTCGGCTTCCAGCTTCAACTCGGCGACCCGAACATGGGTTCGACCATCGCTTCGATGATGTTCTTCATCATCCTGGTCGGCGTGTGCTTCTACCTCTTCGTCATCCAGACGCGGCTTCGCCGCTACCAGTTCTGAGGCGGTGATGAACAAGGCGCGCACATCCATCCCACGCGCGGTCGCGGCGCATACGATCCTCGTCGTCTATACGGTGATTGCGCTTTTCCCGGTGCTGATCGTCGTCGTCAACTCATTCAAGTCGCGCGGCGCCATCTTCCGCTCCCCGCTTTCGCTCCCCGGGCCGAAGACCTTCGACCTGATCGGCTACACGACGGTGATGGCCCAAGGCGATTTTCCCCTCTATTTCTGGAACAGCCTGGTCGTCACCGTCGTCTCGATCTTCCTGGTGTTGCTGTTCGGCGCCATGGCGGCGTTCGCGCTTGCCGAATACCGGTTCCGCGCCAATACGCTGACCGGCCTCTACCTCGCGCTCGGCATCATGATCCCGATCCGGCTTGGCACAGTCGCCATACTGCGATTGATGGTGGCGAGCGGGCTGGTCGATACGCTGACGGCGCTCATCCTGGTCTACACAGCGCAGGGCATACCGC
>JBQCFA010000289.1:0-6883 GCA_051959695.1 Rhizobiaceae bacterium | reverse complement strand
ACGTCGGCGCGGCCGCCAGGTTACTCGCCAATAGAATGTCGATTGCCGATGTGAACCGCGTGACCTTGGATCGCATGTTGAGCTCGCGCTGGCGTGAACTCTACGAGCTCCCTACGCCATCCGGCCAAGTCGATATGTTTGGTGGGGAAGACACGGTCTACGCCCTCCCGCACACCGACGACGCGATTCGAACGGTCACAAGACCTCAAATCCTTGATTGGTTCCGACGAATACTTAGCGACGAATTCGCTTATGTTTCTGAGCCGCTTCCATTAATTACCGGCAAGGCCGGCAACACACTATCGCTCTTCTTAGCGATCGGTAACGATCGGCCCGCAGCGGTAAACTTGGCTCGGAAGCTAGCGAGCGACACGATCAAGAAATATGCAATGAAATCGGCATCTCGTCATAGACGCGGCCGTTGAGCATGCGACCTGTCGACTTTTTGTTCTTGCCACCCCACTGCTTGAAGAAAAAGGCCGTCCCGGCGCGACGGCACACCGCTTCAATTTCATCGACCCAAGCCGGATTCATGTAGCGGGCTTTCGGTCCTGACTCGCCACCGATGATCGCCCAATGAATGTCGGTGAGATCGGCTGCGGCGACCGATCCAATCAACGGCTCGAAGGAGATAAAGCGGACCACAGCAGGAACCTGCCGGAGTTCGTCGATCCTATACAACACGCGGTCATCTTCGACGCTCGTCCCGAGCCATACGTTCGGAAGCTTCTGCAACGATGGCACGATGTCGATCATACGGTCGGGACGTTTGGTGAGAATCTGGTACGTATGCCGTGGTGTTTCGGCCATTACCTTCCAGACTTCAGCGATGAAGTCCGCCGGCACATTAGCGTGGAATAGGTCTGACATGGAGTTCACGAACACCCGCCGCGGTTTAGACCAAGTCGCCGGGATCGACAGTGACTTGCGATCAAGGAAAACCTTTCCGGTCCACTTCGCACGCCCCCCAGACTTGCGTGTGAGCCCAGCATATTTCTCGACCCCCATAGCTTCGAGCCGTGCCGCCATGCGCATAGCGTAGCAGTTGGTGCAGCCCGCAGTCAGGATCGTGCAGCCCGCCACCGGATTCCACGTCGCGTCTGTCCATTCGATCGAGGTCTCAGCCATAGGATTATCTGCCTATTCCAGGAATGTGGACAGATTATGCGGCGAAGCTGGTGTGGGGGTTGCTCGTCACCAGCGGCGTCGCCCGGCATCCGCCCGGACGCCCCGCATTCCATCCCCCCTCACTCCCCCACCATATAATCCGCAACGCTGTAGCAATGGCTCGCCTGGTAGGCGTTCCGGCCCCGGTTCATGTGCGTCAGGTTGAATGTCCGGATGGCGCGCAGGGCGCGGGGGTTGGCGAGGAACCGGCGGATCGAGGCGGCGCCGCGCACATTGACGACGAACGTGTCGGCGCCATGCGCAAGGAGATAACCGATGTCCTCCGGCGCCGCGACGCTTTGCTCGAGAAAGGCTTCGTCCACCAGGTCCGGCGTGGCCGAACCGTCCGTCGTGAAATCCGAAAGATGCATGATGAACCTGGCGCGAACGTCATCGCCCTCGGCATAGAGCGTGAAAAGCTCCATCCAGCTCGCATTGACGCGCACGAGCGGCTTGTCCGAGGTCGACGGCAGGCAGGAAACCGACCAGTAAGTGCGCTCGGTCCTGCGCGGCATCGGAATGCAGTTCGCGCCGTATAGGCCAAGGATCGCGAGCACTTCCGCTGCTTGCGGCCGCCGCAGCAGCTTCTCGAACCGGGCGGCGTATTTGAAGCGATGTTCGAGCGATTCCGAGCGCTCGTCCGCGTCCGGCAAGTCGGCCCTGCCTTCTATCCAATCGCGCTGCTGCCCGGGATCGAGGAATTGGCGAATGCCGGTGGTTCTGGGACGAGAGGTCGTGCCCATCTCAGGCGCCTTGCGAAATTCGTGTGCCCGTCATCAGCCGGCTCCTGTTTTTCCACCTGGACGGTTGTGATTCCAGTCATCGCCCCCATGCGCCTCCGGATGGTACGTCGCGGACGGAGAATTTGAAACGGCTGCGCGAGCACGAGGAGAAAGCCGCCTCACCCGGTCCTCCACGGGCTGGCCTTCAGGGTGCGGCGGCGACACGTCATCACTGTCAGCAATCTTTCGTTCCGGGTGGACAAGCGTCGTCCGCCCGCGCACCCTCGCGCACATCAAATCGGGAGCAGCAAGGTGACGAAGTCAGGCACGATCCGGGCAGGCATGGGCGGCTGGACCTTCGAGCCGTGGGAAGGCACGTTCTATCCCGACGACCTGACCAAGAAGAAACAACTGGAATATGCCTCGCGCCAGGTGCCGACCATCGAGGTCAACGGCACCTATTATTCCGGCTTCAAACCGGCGACCTACGCCAAATGGGCCGAGGAGACGCCGGAAGGTTTCGTCTTCTCCATCAAGGGCAACCGCTTCGTCACCAACCGCAAGGTGCTGGCGGACGCGGGCGAGTCGATGAAGAAATTCTTCGATCAGGGGCTGGAGGAACTCGGCCAAAAACTCGGGCCGATCGTCTGGCAGTTCGCGCCGACGAAGAAATTCGATGCCGGGGATTTCGAGGGATTTTTGAACCTCCTGCCGGAAACGACCGGCGGGCTGAAGCTGCGCCATGCGTTGGAGGTGCGCCACGCCTCCTTCGCGGTGCCGGAATTCGTGGCGCTGGCGGCAAGGCATGGCTGCGCCATCTGCTATGCGCACCATCACGACTATCCCGAATTCGCCGACGTCACCGCCGATTTCGTCTATGCGCGGCTGCAGAAGGGCGAGGACGACACCCCCACCGCCTACAAGCCGAAGGAACTCGGCGAATGGGTGGCGCGGGCCAAGGCATGGGCCGAGGGCGGCCAGCCCAGCGATCTGCCGCTCGCCGACCTGTCGCGCACGCCGGAGAAGACGCCGCGCGACGTGTTCGTCTACTTTATCCACGAGGGCAAGATACGCGCGCCCCACGCCGCGATGGCGTTCATGCAGCGCGTCGGCTCTGACAAATAGTCAGCGCACCGGCGGTTGCGGATCCGGATCGGGGCCCGGGCCGGGAAAGGGCTCCGGCCGCGGCGGGATCGGGTTCGGCACCGGGCGCGGCTGCGTGCCGGCCTGCTTCGGCGGGCGCCTGTTCTCGTCGGGATTGGGCGTCGGCTCCTCGTCCGGCAGCAAATCCGGATCGGGCTCCTCGATCTCTGGCTTCCAGGTCGGTGCCGGAGGCGGCGTCACCGGCGGCTCGGTCGGGCGGGGCTCGGGCATGGCAGGCTCCTTTCGCTCGACAACGAAGGGCCGACGACGCGGTTCCGCGTTCTTGGGTTGTTACGCTAAGAGTTGATGCATGCGGCGGCGGATTTCTGGTGCGGACGGCGGGGATCGAACCCGCACGGGCGAGGCCCGAGGGATTTTAAGTCCCTTGCGTCTACCAGTTCCGCCACGTCCGCGTCCCTGAACGCGTAGACGAGGCCCGCGCCCCGATCAAGCCGCAAACGCGCGCGCCGCGATGCGGCGGATGAAGGCGGCGGTCTGGTCGGGGACGGCGAATTGCGTCATGTGGCCGATGCCGGACACGATCTCGAGGTCGAGCCCCTTGACCTTGCCTTCCATGGCGAGCCCGTGCTGCTCGTAGTTCAAGACGCGGTCGGCGTCGCCGTAGAGGATGCCGACCGGCATGGCGAGGTCGCCATAGCGCGCCTGCAGCCGGCGCAGGTCGCGGCCCGAACTGACGAAGTCGGTCGAGGTCGCGTAGTAGTGGCTGGGGCGCAGGCCGATCATGGCGCCGCCGGCGACCGCGTAGTCGTCTGGCGGCCGCTGCGGCCCGAAGACGAAGTCCAGCACCGCCGGCGCGTTCCTGATGGCGCGCGGCGCCGACACCGTCCAGGCGATCAGCCGGCGTTTCCACGGCGAGGGGATCCAGAGATCGCGAAAACCTTCGGGAATACCGCCGCCGAAATGGGTGAGCGGCGAGATTAGCGCCAGGCCCGACACGTCGTCGGGGTAGTCGAGCGCCGTCTGCAGCGCGATGGCGCCGCCGAGCGAATGGCCGACCAGCAGCGGCTTCTCCAGCTTCAGCGTCTCGATGAAGCGATGGATGGCGCGCGCCTGGCCGGGTACGCGGCCGTCGTCGCCGTCGGCGCGGGTCGACCATCCCGAGCCGGCGCGATCGAGCGCGATCAGCCGGTAGCCGGGACCGAGCTTGTCGAAAAGCGGGTAGAGGAAATGATGCAACGTGCCGCCGAGCCCGTGGATGAACAGGATCGGCTTGCCTTCGCCGCGCTCGACATAGTGGATGCGATTGCCGTCGATGGTGACGAACTTGCCGGCCGGCGGTACAGCCCTCTCGGCGCGACGGCCGATGCGGCGCGTCACGAAATAGAGGTAGAGCGCGACGATGACGGCGGCCACGACGAGCGCCAGCAGGATGCCGATGATCACCGTCAGGATTTCGAACATGCGCCCTGCCCTCTTCCGTTGTGCGCCGAGCATAGCGGGCGGCCGGGCGACGGCAAGCTTTCCCTCTCATCATGGGAAGGCAAGCCCGGCCCTCCTCATGCCGGCGGCCAGTCCGCGTATTGCGGCAGCCCGTCGTCGAGCTTCAGCCAGGCCTGTTTCGTCGAGGTGAAGATGTGCATCTGCGGCCGGAACAGCGACGGGTCGTCGAGCGTGCCGGAGCCCACCCCGACGACCCCGTTCGAGAGCCGCCGGGTGAAGACGGTGGTGCCGCATTCGGGACAGAAGCCGCGCTGCAGGTCGGGCGAGGAATGCGACCACCCGGCCTGCCCCTCGATCGCGACGTCGGCGCCGGCGAAAAGCACGCGCGCGTTGAAGGCGGCGCCCACCGCCTTCTGGCACAGCCGGCAATGGCAGATGCGTTCGTTGACCGGCTCCGCTTCCGCGCGATAGCGCAGCTTCCCGCACAGACATCCACCGATATAGAGCATGCGGTCCCTCTTGCGATTTCCCGGTTCTATTGGTTGATCTCGGGCTCGACCAGGCGCGCCAGGTTCTTGAGCGATTCCTGCCAGCCCAGATAGCACGCCTCGAGCGGGATCATATCCGGTATTCCCGCCTGCTCGATGTTCACTTCCGTGCCGACGGAAACCTTCTTCAAGGTCACGGTCACCTTCATCTCTCCCGGAAGGTTGGGGTCGTCGAATTTATCGGTGTAACGCACAAGCTCGTTCGGAACGAGCTCGACATATTCGCCGCCGAAGGAATGGCCGTCGCCAGTCGTGAAGTTGCGAAACGACATCTTGAACGTGCCGCCGACCTTCGGCTCGAAATGATGGACGGTGCAGGTGAAGCCGTTCGGCGGCAGCCATTTGGCGAGCGCGTCGCCTTCAAGAAAGGCGCGGTAGACCTTCTCCGGTTTCGTAGCCAGGACCCGGTGCAGGCGGACGGTGCTGGGCATGATCGTTATCCTTGTGAACAGTTGAACAGCCTAAGGACGAGCGAGGATACGCCAGCCCGACACGGGCGTGGGCAAATTTTGGCGGAGGGAACCTGTGGGACACCCTCCGTCACCGGCCGGCAAGCGAGACCCAAGGATGACGAAGCCAGGGGAGCGGCACCGCCACACGCCCTCCTCCTGGCCGGACGCATGAGCGATAAAGGTATAATTTTCCAAAGTATTTTGATGTGGCCTTGATTTGAACACAGGACAAGCCTATATGATTTTCATCGAACTTGCTGATGAACTTTGTTTCCGCGCTTTAGCGCCATGACGATCTTTCCTCTCAATTTCGAAAAATAAGGCGTTTGACACATGGTCAGGCGGAAAAAAACTATGTCGATTGAAAGGAAATCGTTGTGAGCACGGGAACCGTGAAGTTCTTCAATTCCACCAAAGGCTTCGGCTTCATCGAGCAGGGCAATGGCCAACCGGATGTCTTCGTCCATATTTCGGCCGTGGAACGTTCCGGAATGCAGTCGTTGGCCGAGGGCCAGAAAGTCAGCTTCGACGTCGTGAAGGACAACCGGAACGGCAAAAGCGCCGCCGAGAACCTTCGGGCCGCCGAATAGGAACCGCGCTTCTGGCCGGTGACCACGGATGTACTGGCACTGGCCGTCGAGGCGCTGAGGAGAAGGTCGGGTTCGCCCGGCCTTTTTTGCATCAGGAGCAACGCATGAGAAAAGCCGTTCCGGCAGATAGCCTTTTCAGACCCAAACTGTCCACTTCCGAGAGAAAGGGCGACGCCACCACCAGGGCGGCCCACGCAATCATCGACCAGGAAGCTGGCGCTCGTGAAGCCAAGACTGAGCGCTTGCGCGCAGCCAGGCTGGCGCGGGAGGCAACCGAGCCGCCGCCACCGGAAAAGAACGTAGCCGGGAAGAAAAAAGTCAGCCGGAAAGGCTGATGGAAACATTCACCCGAGAAAGGCGACGACGTTGACGAAGCCCTTCAATGCGCCGGTCACCATCTATCTCGGGGATTTGAGGCAGTTTCGCGTCGTCAGCGGCCCGGACGACGCTTCCGACTTCCTGTTCGACCATTGGGCCGCCAACGACACCGCGGACTGGATGTTCGCCATGAACCAGTGCGGCGGCGCCATTCTTGGCAAAGTCACGTACGATGACGCGCGATCGGCTTTCATCACCGCGATGAGAGGTGCTGGACTGCAGATAAACTGCGAAATATCTTTGCCCTGATGGGCATCAAATGGCATAGGATCCTGAAAATCGCGCTGATGCTGGTGGCCGCCACGCTCGCAATTTATTTGATCATGCACATCAAATGACCGGCCGGCGATGATCGCCGCCATCATCCTTCATTTCAGTCCATGCGCTACATGAACTTACCCGTCCTCGGGAAACCCTTGGGCGCCATGCGGCCGGCCTGCGCGCGGTCGCCGAGCCATTCGGCGAGTTCTTCCTTAGGGCGG
>JBQCFA010000288.1:0-8686 GCA_051959695.1 Rhizobiaceae bacterium | reverse complement strand
CCACAGAACCCGCTCGGCGCCCGCGCACTCTATCTCGGCGACACCCTCTATCGCATCCACGGCACCAACGCACCGTGGACAATCGGCCACAATGTCTCGTCCGGATGCATCCGCATGCGCAACGAGGACGTGATAGACCTTTACGAGCGCGTGAAAGTGGGCACAAAGGTAGTCGTGATGTAGACGATCCGGAAATCGCGGGGAAGGAACGGCCCGAGGGGTATGGGCCGTTCTATCGCGAGCCGAAGGGCAGCGCCGAGGGGAAACGCGCTGCCCTTTTTCTTTTGAGGCCGCCTGCTTATTTCCTAGAGCGCGACGCACCCTGACGGCGACTGGCGCGCTGGGTACTTTGGTCTCGCAGGAGAAGCGGCTCGGCCGCGTTCTCGCGGCGTATGCCGACCGCCAGCCGATAGCCCGTATAGGCAAGCAAAGCGAGGAATAGCGTCTTCATCGTCACCTCCTAGGATCTGTCGGGGATAAAGGGGATTGGCCCCGGACTTGTTCCCTGGGAGACGAAACGGGCGTCACGGTGTCGCGTGCGGCGAAGCGGGCTTCGCAATCCTGTTGTCTTTTCATGCCAAAACAGGTCAGGGTCCCTGCCGAATTGGGCCTGCCCAGGAGAACGAACGTGACAGTCAAACCGGTGGGTGACCATCGCTACCTGAAGGGCGGCCCGGTCGCGGCGCGCATCATCGCGGAAGTACGGGCTGAAGCGGATGCCGCCACCGCCCAGGGGTGGAGGCCGAAGCTCGTCTCCATCACCGTCGGCGACACGGACGCCGTCGAAGTGTATGTCCGCAACCAGCGGCGCAAGGCAGAACAGGCCGGCGTCGAATTCGAAGAGCGGCGGTTTCCGGACGGCGTCACCGCCGGGGAACTGGAAGCCGCCATCCACGGAATGAACGTCGACCCGAGGGTGACCGGCATCATCATTCAGCGGCCGGTTCCCGCCCACATACCGATCCGCCTGCTGCAGGGGGCCGTGCATCCGCTAAAGGACGTGGAGGGCATGCATCCCGCCTCGATCGGAAACATCGTCTACAACCAGCTCGACCTCGCGCCCTGCACGGCAGCGGCGTCGGTGGCGCTGCTCAAGGAGACCGGCCTCGACCTCACGGGCCTGGAGGTGGTCGTGGTCGGCCATTCGGAGATCGTCGGCAAGCCGATCGCCTTTCTGCTGATGAGCGAGGGGGCGACGGTGACGGTCTGCCACCATCTGACACGGTCGGTTGCGGCACATGCGAGGCGGGCCGATGCGCTGTTCGTGGCGGTCGGCAAGCCGCGCCTTATCAAGTCGGACATGGTGAAGCCGGGCGCCGCCGTGATCGACATCGGCATCAATGCCGAGACTGCGCCGGACGGGACCAGCACCATCGTCGGCGACGTCGACACTGAGAACGTGCGCGAGGTGGCGTCGTGGATCACTCCGGTTCCGGGCGGCGTCGGGCCGGTCACGGTGGCGATCCTGCTCCGCAACACGATGGTGGCGCTCAGACGCCAGCGCGAGTTCTACGAGGCGAATTACGGCGCCGGCGCGGAGGCCGAGCGCCTGGCTTCCTGAGCCGCGGGCGCCGGAAGGCGGACGTCCTTCAGCGCCGCCGGCTTCGGACCGCCCCACGCCCAGTCGAGCAGTTCGACCGTATGGACGACCGGCAGTTCCGTGCCCGAGCCGATCTGCGTCATGCAGCCGATATTGCCGGTAGCGACGATGGCGGCCTCCGTGGCCTCGATATTCCTGACCTTGCGGTCGCGCAGGCGGCTGGCGATGTCCGGCTGCAGTATGTTGTAGGTGCCGGCCGAGCCACAGCACAAATGCCCCTCGCGCGGCTCCCTAACTACGAAGCCCGCCTTGCGCAGGAGTTCCTTCGGCTGGCGGGTTATCTTCTGGCCATGCTGCATGGAGCAGGCGGAATGGTAGGCGACGGCAAGGCCGGAGGCCGCGGCGGGATCAGGCAATTCGAGCGAGGCGAGATATTCGGCGATGTCCCTGGCCAACGCCGAAACGCGCGCGGCCTTGTCCGCATAGGCGGGATCGAGCCGCAGCATGAAGCCGTAATCCTTGATCGTGGTGCCGCAGCCGGAAGCGGTGATGAGAATGGCATCGAGCCCGCCATCGTCGATCACCTTCGTCCATGCGTCGATATTGCGCCGGGCGAAACCGAGCGCCTCGTCCTCGCGGCCCATATGATGAACCAGCGCGCCGCAACACCCCTCTCCCGGCGCCGGAACGATCTCGACGCCAATGCGCGAAAGCAGCCTCGCGGCCGCCTCATTGATGCCGGGATCGAGCACGGACTGGGCGCAGCCGGCGAGGATCGCAACGCGGCAGCGCGTCACCACCTTCGGCGGCGAGGCGGGCGGCGCCTCCTTCGCCGGCAGATTGCGAGGCGCCAGCGCCAGCATGGCGGCAAGCGGTTTCAGAGCGGATACGCGCTGGATCAGAGGCGCGAACGGCCGGCCAAGCCTCGCCAGGCCGAGTGCGATGCGGAACCGTTCGGGATAAGGCAGCACCGCGGCGAGCATGGCGCGGATGGCACGGTCGAGAAGCGGCCGACGATATGTCTTCTCGATATGAGCACGAGCATGGTCGACCAGATGCATGTAGTTCACGCCGGACGGGCAGGTCGTCATGCACGACAGGCAGGAAAGGCAACGGTCGATATGGGTGACCGTCTCCTCGTCGGCGTCGCGGCCGGCTTCCAGCATGTCCTTTATCAGGTAGATGCGGCCGCGTGGGCTGTCGAGCTCGTTGCCGAGTGTGACATAAGTCGGGCAAGTCGCCGTGCAGAAGCCGCAATGCACGCAGGCCCGCAGGATCTTCTCCGATTCCGCGACATGCGGATCGGCAAGCTGGGCAAGCGTGAAGGAGGTCTGCACTGCGTACGCTTTCTCAGATGATCCAGCTTTCCGGCTTGCGGATCGGCTCGTTGCGGTTCAGCGCCTGCATGCCAACCACGACGCGGACGATGAACCACACCGCCACGGCGATGAACAGGATGAAGCCGATCAGCAGGATCGTCAGGACCACCGCGATCAGCGAATAGAGCAGGCCGATCCAGAAGGTGCGGATCGCCCAGGTATAATGCGTCTCGACCCATGCTTCCGACTTGCCGCGGTTGATATAGGCCATCACCACGCCGATAAGCGGCGTGACGCCGATGACGAAGCCGGCCAGATAAAGGATATAGACCGCCATCATGTTGGATGGGCCGGGCTCCAGCCAGCGGTCGGTTTGGCGCGGCGCGGGCGTGATGTTCGGATCGCTCATGTCGGTATCCCCCTGTTACGACATCCTCTTTTAACAGATCAGCGCGTTCCCGACATCCTTCCGGGATTGAGTATCCCTTTCGGGTCGAATTCGAGCTTCAGCCTTCCGGAAAGCGCGGCGAGCGCCGGCGGTTGCGGCTCGAAGACATCGAGCGCCGCGCGCTCGGGCTCTCCGGCGCGGACCAGCGTCGCATGGCCGCCACCGAAGCGGCGTACCATGGCGCGCAATGCGGCGGCTTCCGGCTCCGCCGCCATTTCGAGCCAGATCAGGCCGCCCTGCCAGTCGTAGAAGGCGTTGACGCCGGCCTCGCGACGCAACGCATCGATCATGCGGTGGCCTTCCGAGGGGGCCATCGAGACGCGCCAGACGGGCTTCACGCCGTCGGCGAAGGGCGAACAGTCTCGGATGTCGCGCCAGAGCGCGCGTGACTGCTCCGGGGCGATCTCCTGCATCTCGCCGGCGGCCTTGAGCAGATCCTTCAGGTGGCCGATACGCCATGCCACCGACGGCGCCACGCCCTCCACGCGCAGGACGGTAGCGGCCGTGCCGGCAAGCGTGCCGCCCGCGACCTTGCCGGAGACCAGCACCGGCAGATGTGCCGCGGCGGAAACTTCGGCGCTGGAACCCATCGCATGCGCCATGACGTTCACCGCCTGCTCGTCAGAGAGGCCACTCACGGCAAGCGTGGCTTCGGTCTCCGCCGCCGGCAGCACCTTGAAGGTCAGGTCGGTAACGACGGCGAGTGTCCCCCAAGAGCCGGCCATCGCCTTGGAAAGGTCGTAGCCGGTGACGTTCTTGACGACGCGACCGCCCGACTTGAAGGCCTCGCCGCGCCCGGATACAGCGGCTATGCCCAATATGTGATCCCGCGCGGCTCCCGCCTTGATGCGGCGAGGCCCCGAGACATTCGCGGCGAGCACGCCGCCGATCGTGCCCCCGCCCCGCTCGGCTCCGAAAAGCGGGCCGTAATCCATCGGTTCGAAGGCAAGCTGCTGCCGGTTGTCGTCGAGCAGCTTCTCGATCTCGGCGATTGGCGTGCCGGCCTTCGCGGACAGGACCAGTTCCTCCGGCTCATAGAGCGTCACACCGGACAGTCCGGAAAGGTCGAGCGTATGCGCCGCCTGGACCGGACGGCCGATGCCGCGCTTGGAGCCGTGGCCTAGGATTTCCAGAGGCTCTTCCTGCGAAAGCGCCCATTGGACGGCGGAAAGAACTTCTTCGGAAGTGGAAGGGGTGAAGGCGGTCAACTAGACGGCACCATCGCCGAAAGCCCCGCGCGCTCCAGAAGTCGAACCGCGCCTCGGTCAAAAGACGCGAAAAAAGCGGCGCCCAGATGTCTCCCTTCAAACTCGATCACCCCGTCGGCGAAGTCTCCTCCCTGATCGTTGAACCACAAGCCGGCTTCGGCGGCGGCACGATCTGTGACCACGTTGACGCTCGCAAGAAGGTTGCGCAATGCGCCAGCTATAAGCGCCGGCGGCAGGCGATAGGTGCGTCTCAAGACCCACACGAATTCGCACAAGCACGACGTGGGAACCGCAATAAGTTCGGCTTCTCGCAACAATTTGGATGCTGCGGCAGCCTGGCCCGGCTCATCCTGGACGACTGCCCGCACAAGCACATTCGTATCGAGTGTCACCCTCACCGTTTGCCCGCCCACCCGTCGGCAATGGCTTCGTTCATCTCTTCAATCGTGGCAATCTTGTCGGTCTGGCCGGCAAGAAACCCGATGAAATCCTCGATCGAGCCATTCCGGACTTCTGCCCGTACGGTAAGCTGACCACCAGGCAACAGGTCGACTTCAAGCCGCTGTCCCGGTTTCACGCCGAGGTGTTTCAGCAGGTCTTTTTTCAACGTCACCTGGCCCTTGGCTGTTACGGTAAGCGTAGTCATCATCGATCTCCATCTCGGCGCGACAGAAGTAAGGCAAATTTGCCTTACTTTCAATATTCAAAACCTCGGGATATCCGGGAACGGCATGGCGCCCTTGTGGATGTGCATCCTTCCCAGTTCGGCGCAGCGGCGCAGTTCGGGGAACACCTTGCCCGGATTGAGGAGATGGTTCGGGTCGAAGGCGCATTTGACCCGCATCTGCTGGTCGAGGTCGATCCGGTTGAACATCTCGCCCATCAGGTCGCGCTTCTCGACGCCGACGCCGTGCTCGCCGGTGAGGACGCCGCCGACACGCACGCAAAGGCGCAGGATGTCGGCGCCGAATTGTTCCGCCTTGTCGAGCTCGCCCGGGATGTTGGCGTCGTAGAGGATGAGCGGATGCAGATTGCCGTCGCCGGCATGGAATACATTGGCAACGCGCAGCCCGTATTTCCTCGAAAGCTCGCGCATGCCGTGCAGCACGCGGGGCAGTTCCTTGCGCGGGATGGTGCCGTCCATGCAGTAATAGTCGGGCGAGATGCGGCCAACCGCCGGGAAAGCCGCCTTGCGGCCGGCCCAGAAGGCCAGCCGTTCCTCTTCCGATTGCGAGACGACGCAGGTGACGGAGCCATTGTCGCGCGCGATCCGTTCGACCTGCCCGATCAAATGGTCGACCTCGGCGCCGCAACCGTCCAACTCGACGATCAGGAGCGCCTCGACGTCGAGCGGATAGCCGGCATGGACGAAATCCTCGGCGGCGTGGATCGCCGGACGGTCCATCATCTCCATGCCGCCCGGGATGATGCCGGCGGCGATGATGTCGGCGACGCATTGCCCGGCCTGTTCGCTCGACGGAAAGCCAACGAGCAGGCCGCGAGCGGTGTCCGGGCGCTTCAGGATGCGCACGGTCACTTCCGTCACGACGCCGAGCAGACCTTCCGAGCCGGTCATGATGCCGAGCAGGTCGTAGCCTTCGGCATCGAGATGCTTGCCGCCAAGGCGCACGATCTCGCCGTTCATCAGCACCATCTCGATGCCGAGCACGTTGTTGGCGGTGAGGCCGTATTTCAGGCAGTGCACGCCGCCCGAATTCTCTGCGACGTTGCCGCCGATGGAACAAGCGATCTGCGAGGAAGGATCCGGCGCGTAGTAGAAGCCGTCCTGCTCGACGGCGGTCGAGATGCCGAGATTGGTCACGCCGGGCTGAGCCACGACGACACGATTCGGATAATCGATATCGAGGATGCGGTTGAAGCGGCTCATCACCAGGAGCACGGCGTCTTCCAGTGGCAGTGCGCCGCCCGACAGCGACGTGCCGGAGCCGCGCGGCACTACCTTGATGTTGCGCTCGTTGCAATATTTGAGGATGCGTGCCACCTGCGCCGTATTCTCCGGCAGGACAACGACCATGGGGAGCTGGTGGTAGGCGGTCAACCCGTCCGTCTCGAAGGCGCGCATGCCACGCTCGGCATCGACGACGCCCTCGCCCGGCACGATCAGGCGCATGTCGGCTACGATTTCGGCGCGACGGCCCAGCGTCGCCGCATCCAGGGGAGGCATCTTCAGACCGGACATCGCGTCTCGCCTCAGCGTTGCGGACCGCGGCGCTCCGGCCGCATTCGCCATATTGGCAAACGGTCGCGAAAAATACACGACAAATCGTTTGACCGCTTCTTGCCGAGGCTTCTATTTTCCAAGCGGCGGCCAATGCTCACAGCGGGCCCGAGAGAAGAATGATCCGAGTTCCTTTCAGAAAGCGCGGCCGATGAACGACCAGACGCCTTTCCGACCGCGCGTCGGCCTGTTCGTCACCTGTCTTGTCGATCTCTTTCGGCCGACGGTGGGCTTTGCCGCCGTCAAGCTGATCGAGGATTCCGGCTGCACGGTCGACGTTCCACCGGCGCAGACCTGCTGTGGGCAGCCGGCCTACAATTCGGGCGACCGCGCCGACACGAAGGCGATCGCGAAGAACACGATCAAGGCCTTCGAGGAGTATGACTACATCGTGGCGCCTTCCGGCTCCTGCGCGGGCATGCTGAAGAAACATTATCCGGCGCTGTTCAAGGGCGACGCCAAATGGGAGACGCGCGCCGCGGACTTCGCGGCCAAGGTACATGAGCTGGTGAGCTTCCTCGTCGACATACGCGGCGTGCAGTCGCTGCCGGCGCGGTTCAGCGGATCGGTGACGTATCACGATTCGTGCTCCGGCCTGCGCGAACTCGGCGTCCGGGCCCAGCCGCGCGCGCTTCTCGGCACCATAAAGGGGCTGAAACTCAAAGAACTGAAGGAAGCCGATGTCTGCTGCGGGTTCGGCGGCACCTTCTGCGTCAAATATCCCGACATTTCCAACGGCATCGTCGAGAAGAAAGCCGAACGCATCGAAGAGACGGGCGCGGGCACGCTGCTTGCCGGCGATCTCGGCTGCCTGATGAACATGGCCGGAAAGCTGAAGCGCGAAGGGTCGAAGGTGGAGACGCGGCACGTCGCGGAAGTTCTCGCCGGCATGACCGACGGCCCGCCCATAGGCGGCAGGGGATAGGCGGAATGCAGACAACCTCCCCCCGCTTCAAGCAGAACGCGCGTGAGGCGCTCGCCGATCCGCAATTGCAGAAGGCGATGGGCAATGTGCGCGCCGGCTTCATCGACAAGCGGCAGGCAGCGGTCGACGCGCTGCCGGAATTCGATGCGCTGCGCGACAACGCCCGTGCCATCAAGGACCACACGTTGGACAATCTCGACCTCTACCTAGAGGCCTACGAGACGAAGGTGCGCGCCGCCGGCGGTTTCGTGCACTGGGCGGAGACGGCGGAGGACGCTCGAAACATCATCCTCGACATCTGCCGCGCCGCCGGCGCCCGCACCGTGACCAAGGGCAAGTCGATGATCACCGAGGAGATCGGCCTCAACGAATTCCTGGAGAAGGAAGGCGTCCGGCCGGTCGAGACCGATCTCGGCGAATACATCATCCAGCTTCGCGGCGAACATCCGAGCCATATCATTGCGCCGGCGGTGCATCTCAACAAGGAGCAGGTGGAGGAGGACTTCCGCCGCGTGCACGACCATCTGCCGGCCTCGCGCGACCTCTCCGAACCGGAAACGCTGCTCGGCGAGGCGAGGCGCGTGCTGCGCGCGGCCTATTTCGACGCCGATGTAGGCATCACCGGCGCCAATTTCCTCGTCGCGGAAACCGGCTCGTCGATCATCGTCACCAACGAGGGCAACGGGGACCTGACGCAGATCCTGCCAAAGGTCCATGTCGTGCTGGCGTCGCTGGAGAAAATCGTGCCGACCCTCGAGGACGCGGCGCAGATATTGCGCGTACTGGCGCGCTCGGCGACCGGGCAGGACATGAGCGTCTATACGACCGTCTCGACGGGTCCGCGGCGGCCGGGCGACCCGGACGGACCGGAGGAGTACCACGTCGTGCTCCTCGACAACGGCCGTTCCTCCATGCTCGGCACGGAGTTCCAGGACATGCTGCGCTGCATACGCTGTGGCGCCTGCATGAACCATTGCCCGGTCTATCACGAGATCGGCGGCCATGCT
>JBQCFA010000287.1:0-23004 GCA_051959695.1 Rhizobiaceae bacterium | reverse complement strand
CTGCTTCATCGCCTTGATCTGGGCCGAGGAGCCGACACGCGAAACCGACAGGCCGACATTCACGGCAGGACGGATGCCCTGGAAGAACAGGTTCGTCTCCAGGAAGATCTGGCCGTCCGTGATGGAGATGACGTTGGTCGGGATATAGGCCGAGACGTCGTTGGCCTGCGTTTCAATGATCGGCAGGGCCGTCAGCGATCCGGACCCCATCTCGTCACTCATCTTGGCGGCACGCTCAAGCAGGCGCGAATGCAGGTAGAAGACGTCGCCGGGATACGCCTCGCGGCCGGGCGGGCGGCGCAGCAGGAGCGACATCTGCCGGTAGGCGACAGCCTGCTTGGAAAGGTCGTCATATCCGATCACGGCATGCTTGCCGTTATCGCGGAAATATTCGCCCATCGTGCAGCCGGCGAACGGAGCAAGGAACTGCATCGGGGCCGGATCGGAAGCCGTCGCGGCGACGATGATGGAATAGGGCAGCGCGCCGCGCTCTTCCAGCACCTTGACGAACTGGGCGACGGTAGAGCGCTTCTGGCCGACGGCGACATAGACGCAATAGAGCTTCTGGCTCTCGTCGTCGCCCTCGTTCAGGGACTTCTGGTTGAGGAACGTGTCCAGCACGATGGCGGTCTTGCCGGTCTGGCGGTCGCCGATGACCAGCTCGCGTTGGCCGCGGCCGACCGGGATAAGCGCGTCGATCGCCTTCAGGCCCGTCGACATCGGCTCGTGAACCGACTTGCGCGGGATGATGCCGGGCGCCTTCACGTCGACGCGCTTGCGCTCCTTGGCCTTGATCGGGCCCTTGCCGTCGATCGGATTGCCGAGCGCGTCCACGACGCGGCCAAGAAGCTCCGGACCGACCGGCACGTCGACGATGGCGCCGGTGCGCTTGACGGTATCGCCTTCCTTGATGTCGCGGTCGTTGCCGAAGATGACGACGCCGACATTGTCGCTTTCGAGGTTGAGCGCCATGCCGCGGATGCCGCCGGGGAACTCGACCATCTCGCCGGCCTGGACGTTGTCGAGGCCGTAGACACGGGCGATGCCGTCACCGACGGACAATACCTGTCCGACTTCGGTGACTTCGGCTTCCCTGCCGAAATTCTTGATCTGATCTTTCAGGATTGCGGAAATTTCCGCGGCGCGGATATCCATCAGCCGACCTCTTTAAGTGCAAGCTTGAGCGAGTTCAGTTTGGTTCTGAGCGAAGTGTCGATCTGGCGCGAGCCGATCTTGACGATCATGCCGCCGAGCAGCGAGGGATCGACCGAAACGGTGATCGCCACATCCTTGCCCGCGACCGACTTCAAGGCCGCCTTCAAATCCTTTTCCTGCGCCGGCGTCAGCCTGTGCGCCGAGACGACCTCGCCGGCGACCTCACCACGCTGCTCGGCCGCGATGCGTCGGAAGGCGCGGATCATGCCCGGCACGGCGAAAAGCCTGCGGTTGCGCGCCACCACACGGAGGAAATTACCGACAAGCCCAGTGATCTTCGCCTTGTCGGCAATCGCCGAGATGGCGTGAAGCTGGTCTTCGGAGGAGAATACGGGAGAGGAGATCAGCCGTTTCAGGTCGTCGCTGCCGTCAAGCAAGGCCTCGAAGCGACCGAGATCCGCTTCGACCTTCGCCACCGAGTTTTCCTGCAGCGAAAGCTCGAAAAGCGAGCCCGCATAACGCTCTGCTACACCTGAGATTGGCGAACCGGACTTTGCCACGGACGGTTTTTCTCTCGGCTGGCTGTCAGGATTTCGCGCGCCAGCTACAATTCGCGGCCAAACCCTTGACTTTGTTGATATTTCCCGACCGTGCGAATGAACATGCCGCATCCCCCGATCGAATGTCGCCTGCCGTCTAGCACAGGCGTTTCCGACTCGCAACACCGTGCGATCCAGCGCTTTCGGTAACGATTGTCGCAGCCGAGCCGGAGCTGACCGGATTCTATTGGACCAGCCCGAATGCGAACAGCAGCGGCAACGCCGCGAGCACCACTTCCACGACGCACAGGACGAGGTTGTAGAGGCGGCCGCCCCCGTCCGAAAGCATCGAGACCAATCGGCCGAAGGCCGTGAAGCCCCAGCAAAAGCCGAGCGCCATGTAGATCAGCGGCTGGGCGAGCAGGATCGCGCTCAGGCCCAGGCCAAGATAAAAGCCGGCCACGCGGCCGCGAACCTCGGCCAGCGCCTGCGGCCGATCCGGAGCGATCTGCAGGCGCAGCGCCCGTAATGTGGTGCCCGGTGCGAACAGGAAGACGAGACCAGCGAGGATCGTGACGATGGCCGATATCCAAGCCAACCATTCACCCTGGCTCATCGGCCAGGGAAAGGAAAGATCCATTGGAACCGCCCCTCGATCGAATCTCTGCCTGACTTGACGATTGCACACAGGCGAAGTCAAGGCGGCGGGCGCGGTACGCACATTTCACTTGCGCCCCCTCGCCTTCCGGCGGAATGCTGCCGGAAGCCCCGGGTGAACGGATATCCCAATGAAGGATCAGGGCGGCGCCGGCCGGAGACTGCCGTGGCCTGTGTTGGTCGTGAATCTGGACCGCAGCCCCGAGCGATGGCGGCACGCCGAATCAGCCTATTCGCGGGCCGGCTTCGCCATCGAGCGCCTGGTGGCGATCGACGGAGAGATGCTGACGGCCGGCGACCTCGCGGCGGCCGTCGATGCGGAACGCAACCGCCGCCTCTACAAGCGTCCGCTCACCAGGGGCGAGATCGGCTGCTATCTCAGCCACCGTGAGGCGTGGCGTCGCATCGTCGCCGATGGCGCCCAAGGAGGCTATGTCTTCGAGGACGATACCGAACCGACCGAGATGCTGGTTCAAGCGATGGCCCTTGTCGAAGGCCGCGCGATCGATTGGGACATCGTCAAGCTGTTCAGCGGCCGCCCGCCGAGCGGGCGCGTGGTCGCCGAGGCTGGTGCCTTGTCCCTGCGCAGGCCGGCCGTCCTGCCCGCCGGAACGGTCGGCTATGCGATCTCCAGGCAGGGCGCCGCCAGGCTGCTTCACCTCCCCGCGCGCTTCTTCAGGCCCCTCGACATGGACATCAAGCACTGGTGGGAGCAGGAGCTCCGCGTACTCGTCGTCGATCCGCCGGTCCTGCGATCCTCCGGCGAGGATATCGGGAAAAGCACGATCGAAGCCGGACGTCTGCAAGCCAGACGCAACTCCTTTGCGCGTTTCGTCCTCAACGCCCGCTATCAGGCGCGCTTCCGCCTGAACCTCTATGTTCGGCAGGTCCGGCATCTTCTCACGCATGCCGTTTCCGAGCGCGGGAGCCGCGAACCGTGAAGAAGGTCTTCTTTGCCTCGCGGCGGTTCCCGTTCCATCTCGTCATCTATCCGGGTTCGGGTCCCGGCTTCGGAAGGGCCTATGGCTGGCCGGTGGAGGCAATCGACGAAATCGGCACGGCCGATTTCGACGTCGCGATCGTCGAGAACCGTCTGATGGAAGAGGACATTGCCGCGATCGAGGCTTACCTAGCCGGGTCAAAGCAAAAAAAGCCGGTCTGCTTCAAGATGAGCGATCCGGAAATGCCGCGATCCCGCGATCCCGGCGTCCGCTACATCCTCGGCAAGGCGGATGAACCGAATGTTCATTACCTGTCCGTCTATGACCCGGCCGGCCCGCTTGCCGACTTTTTCGCCGGACTGCGCCGCTCGCGGATCCTGCGGGCGCCATTCCCTTATGAGCCGGACCGCGAAATCCGTGTTCCCATCGCCGAACGATCCCGCCGCATGTTCCTTTCGGGCGCGCGGCATCGGCGCGTCTATCCGTTGCGCGAAGGCCTCTATCGTCGTGTCGCGTGGAACCCCTGGGCACGCCGCCTGGTCGATCGCCTCGCGCACCCGGGATATCCCGACACCGGACGGCAAGCGCGACATGACGTCGTTCGCGAGCGCTACGTCGAGCGCGCCGCCGCCTCGACGCATTTCTTCCTCGACCCGTCCCGCTATCGGGTAGAGCTCATGAAATATCTCGAATGCGCCTATGCCGGCTCGGTTGCGATCGGCATGCCTGCGTCCTCGCTCCCACAGGCAGCCGTCGAGAATTTCGTGATCTCCGAATGCCGGACCGACGATCTCCGTCGGGCGGTCGGCATGCCGGTGGACGAGATGGAGGCGATTGCCGCAGCCTACCGGAACGCCATGCGTATCTCGCGGGCCGCATGCGCTCTGGACGCCGCGCTCGACGGGCAGATCGATGCCGCGTTCTGAACCCATCCCGGCGGAGGCAGCCGACCGGCGGTCGCTTCCGGTCTGCAACGCGCTGTGGGTCGGGCCCGCCCTCGGGCCGCTGGAGGTCGCCTGCCTCGCCTCCTTTGCCGAAGCCGGCCACAAGGTCGATCTCCACGTCTTCGACGAACCTTCCGGCGTGCCTTCCTGTATCCGCCTGGTCGACGCGGCCGAGAGCGTGCCGCGCGCGCACCTCGTCCGGCACCGGCGTACCGGCAGTTTTTCGCTTTTCTCGAACCGCTTCCGCTATGCGCTGATGCTGGCCGGCAAGGGTCTATGGATCGATTGCGACCTTCTTTGCCTCAGGCCAATTGTGGACGCGCCCTATATTTTCGGCCGCGAGGACGACCGCGCCATCAATGGAGCGGTGCTCAAACTGCCAGGCACGGACCCCGTGCTTTCCGACCTGATGCGGCCTTTCGTCGAACCGCGCTGGATTCCCCCCTGGGCGACCGCCTGGCAACGGCTGCGCTACCGTATCGGCTACACGACGCAGCCGGGCTTCGACGTTTCGCACATGTCCTGGGGACCGGCGGGGCCCAAGGCGCTGACCTATCACTTGCATCGACGCGGCCTCGACAAATTCGCCGCGCCGCGGGAGGTCTTCTACCCCGTCGGACCGCACGAGACCCACCTGCTAGCCCGGGAACCGGCCGGTGCGCTGCGCGCGCGCATCGTACCGGAAACGCTTTGCATTCATTTCTGGAACAAGGAACTCGCGCGCTCCGGTCCGACAATGCCAGGCTCGCTCGTCGCGCGCGTCCGCGACGGAAGCTGGCGTGAAGCGCTTGGCGTCAGGGCGGCGGAAGTCTGATCAAGCCGACCCTGCGCGCATGCGCCCGAGGCGGGGCGGGCTACAGGAAACTCTGCGGGTCGATGTCGACCTGCACGCGCACCGAGCCGCGCGCCCTCGGCCCAGAGGTGAGCATGGCGCGGACGAAAACCTGCATGTCGATGCCCCGGTCGCCATGCAGGAGAAGCCGGAAACGATGACGTCCGGCAAGCAGCGCCAGCGGCGCCTCCGCCGGACCCAGCACCTCGATGCCGGCGGCCTGCGGCGCCGCGCGGCGCAAGGCCCTTGCATGACCTTCCGCCTCCGCGCGCGTGGCGGCGCTGACGATGATCCCGGCGAGACGGCCGAAGGGTGGCAGGCCGGCCGTTCGCCGCTCCGCGATATCGCGGCTGTAGAACGCCTCGGCGTCGCCCGACACGATCGCCTGCATCACCGGATGTTCGGGCTGGTAGGTCTGCAGCAGGCCGAGGCTCTTGCGGCCGGTCCGGCCGGCACGCCCCGTGACCTGGCTGAGAAGCTGGAAGGTGCGCTCAGCGGCGCGCGGATCGCCGTTTGCAAGCCCGAGATCGGCGTCGACCACGCCGACAAGCGTCATCTCGGGGAAATTGTGGCCCTTGGCCACCAGTTGCGTGCCGATGACGATATCGGCCTCGCCCTTGGCGATCGCCTCCAGTTCCAGCCTGAGCCGTTTCACGCCGCCCATCAGATCGGAGGAAAGCACGATCGTGCGCGCCTTGGGGAATTGCGCGTCGACCTCCTCGGCGATGCGCTCGATGCCCGGGCCGCATGCCACCAGATGGTCGAGCGTACCGCATTCCGGGCATGCTTCGGGCCGCGGCTCGGCATGACCGCAATGATGGCAGACAAGCTGGCCGCGAAAACGGTGCTCGACCAGCCAGCTCGAACAATCCGGGCACTGGAAGCGGTGGCCGCAGACCCGACAGAGCGTCAGCGGCGCATAGCCGCGCCGGTTCAGGAACAGCAGGGACTGCTCGCCGCGCCCGAGCGTCCTGCCCATGGCATCGAGAAGAACCGGCGAGAGAAAGCTGCCGCGCGCCGGCGGCGACCGGCGCATGTCAACGGCGCGGATGTCGGGCAACGGCGCCTCGCCGAAGCGCGCCGGCAGCACGAGGCGCTCGTAGCGGCCTTGCTCGGCGTTGACACGGCTCTCGATCGACGGCGTCGCGGAGGCCAGCACGACGGGAAAACCGCCGATGCGGCCGCGCACGACCGCCATGTCGCGGGCGCTGTAGAAAACGCGGTCCTCCTGCTTGTAGGCAGGATCGTGCTCCTCATCGACGACGATCATGCCGAGCTCGCGGAAAGGCAGGAAGAGCGCCGATCGCGCGCCTGCGACGACCCTGACCGCGCCCTCCGCCACCTGACGCCAGACGCGCTCGCGGCCACGCGGCGCCAGGTCGGAATGCCATTCGGCGGGCTTGGCGCCGAAGCGGTCCTGGAAACGTTCCAGGAATTGCTGCGTCAACGCGATCTCCGGCACAAGCACCAGGACCTGCTTGCCGTCGGCGAGCGCTGCCGCGATGGCCTCGAAATAGACTTCCGTCTTGCCGGACCCGGTCACGCCATCGAGAAGCGTGACGGAGAAGCCTTGAGAAGCCTTTTCCCGGAGACGGGCTGCCACCCCGCCCTGCGCGGGCGTGAGATCCGGGGTCGAATAGCCGGGATCGGGCGCCGCCACGATCGGGCGCGGCGGCAGCAGGACCGTCTCGAACACGCCTTGCTCGCGCAATCCGTCGACCACGGTAGCCGAGACACCCGCCGCATGCGCCAGACCGGAGCGCGTCCAGGCGAAACCGTCGGCCGCGTGTTCGAGCACGCGCCGCCGGGCGTCCGTCATGCGCTCCGGCTGCCCGCCAGTCAGGCGCAGTCCCTCGACCGACGGCTCGGGATCGAAGGCGGCCGGCACGCGCAGCACCATCCGCGCCACCATGCCCGGGGCGGAAAGCGTGTAGGAAGCAATCCACTCGACGAAACGCCGCATGTCGGCACCGACAGGCGGGCAGTCGAACACCTCTTCGATGCCGCGCAGCCGCTTCGGTTCGATATCGCCGCAGCCCCCGTCCCAGACGATGCCAGCGACCTGGCGCGGTCCAAGCGGCACCCGCACGATCGATCCCGGGCCAACGCGCATGCCTTCCGGCACGGCGTAGGAATACGGTTCGCCCGTCGGAACCGGGACGAGCACGGGCACTACCCGCCTTGCTGGCGAATCTTCCTTCATGGCGCGTGACCTTGCCCGGACTTTGCTCTAAATCAAAGCCAGCGATGCGGTGCCGCCACCGCCCCGACAGCCATGAAGGAGACGCCAATGAAATTTTTCGTCGATACGGCCGACGTGAAGGAAATCAAGGAACTCAACGATCTTGGCCTGCTCGATGGCGTCACCACCAATCCCTCCCTCATCATGAAGTCCGGCGGCAAGATCCTCGATGTGACCAAGCAGATCTGCGACATCGTCAAGGGCCCGGTGTCGGCGGAGGTCACGGCCACCGACTACGAGGGCATGATGAAGCAGGCAAAGGTACTTGCCGCCATCGCCGACAACATCGCCATCAAGGTGCCGCTGACGTTCGACGGGCTGAAGGCCTGCAAGGCGCTGCGTGAGCAGGGACGCATGGTCAATGTCACGCTCTGCTTCTCGGCAACCCAGGCGCTTCTCGCGGCCAAGGCAGGCGCGAGCTTCATCTCGCCCTTCATCGGCCGCATCGACGACATGGCGGCTGACGGCATGGAGGTCATCTCCGAGATTCGCACCATCTATGACAATTACGATTTTAAGACCGAGATTCTCGCCGCCTCGATCCGCACCGTCAATCATGTCAAGCAGGCGGCGATGATCGGCGCCGACGTGGCCACTGTGCCGCCGGCGACGCTTAAGGCTTTGGTCAAGCACCCGCTGACCGACAAGGGGCTGGAAGCGTTCCTGGCGGACTGGAAGAAGACGGGACAGGAGATCGGCTGACCTTCGATGCGGATCTAGGTGCCCGGAGCGATCGCCCGCGAGGCTGTCGCCATCAAGCTTCCCGGCGTGGCGGTCACAATCGGCTGAAGACGGTTGCCGGAGCTTTTTTCCCTGCCACGAAGTTCACTTCCGGGTTCGCAGCAAGGGTGAAAACGGTGTGCTCCTGCAGGCGCGCGATCACTTCGGCTGGCTCGCCTTCAAGGTCGCCCGCGGGAATCGGCCGGCCGATCACGACGGAATAGGATCGGCCCTTCTTGTTGAGCAGCTCCCGGAAGATCGTCATGTCGCGCAGTTCAGTCGAATATCGCGACAGGAGATAGAACAGGCCGGAATTGCGCGCGGTCATTCGGGCGGGGATGATCGGGAAATCGTAGCGCCTGGCAAGCGAGATGATCGACGTCTGCCATGGCCGTTCCGTCAGCCTGCCCTCGCTCCAGTAGGCGATGCGTCCGGACGGGAAAAGAACGATTGCGCGCTTCTCGAGGAAGGCGCGCGCGGTCATCTCCAGCGTGGCGCGGCTCTTGGCGTGCGTCTTCTCGCCCTGGCGCCATTCGACCGGTATGATCAAATCGCGGAACCCCGGCGCCACCCTTTCGGCGTCGCGATTGGCGAAGATCGCCATGTCCGGACGGACGTTTCTCAGAAGGTCGAAGGCCGCGATCCCGTCGGCGATGCCGGTCGGATGGGTGGGCGCAAGGATGAAGCCCCCGTCCCGCGGGATATTCGAACGGCCGGTCACTTCGATGTCGAGCGACAGGAGCGCGCTCAGATGCGCCATCGCCTCATGGCCCGACATGGCGGCGATCTCGTCCGCGATCGCAACGGCGTGCCTGTATTGGAAAACCCGATGGAGCAGCGGGCGCAGAACAGGCCAGAGCGCCGATCCGGACATCCGTGTGGCGCGTTCCTCGATCAGTTGGTCTATGATGTGCGCCTCTGGATGCACCGAGGCGACGAGCTCTCCGGCGAATGCTCCCGCAACGGAAGACGGTGTCCGAAAATCCATTCCCAATCCGCTCGGTTCAGCGCTGTCTCGCCGAATTCTGTGACGCCGTAGTGACATCCAGACCATAAACCTCGCGGCGTAGTGAAGGTTCCCCCTCGGGTTGGGGCTATTTCTTTCCCTCTCGGGCGAGATCCTGCGCGATCGCGAATCGCAGGAGCTGGGCCAGTTCGCGTGCGGCGCGCTTCTGCGCATCGCTTTCGGCGCGCATCGCCGCGTATTCCTGCCGCGGCACGTCGATGGAGGAGGTGATGTTGCGGCTGCCGCTGGCGACAAGCTTGTCGGAAGTCATGTCCGTCAGCTTGTAGCGGGCCGTCAGCGTGACGATGGCTGCCGTCGGAACGTTGACCTCGTCGCTCGTGGACGCCGGCGTCACGGCGGTCGACATCTGCTGGCTGGATACGTTGAGATCAAGCGTGTAGCGCGGATTCACCGCCTCGCCCGAGCCGCCGCCGAGGAGGAAGATCAGCTCGTTGCGCACGAGCTGGGCGTACCGTGTCGTGACCGGCTTGACTGCGACCGAGGCCAGTTCGGCGGCGGCACCGGCCGATGCGCCTGCCGCCGTCGGGTCTTCCTTCATGTAGAGCGGACGGACGGTACAGGCGGAAACCGCCATCGCCAATCCCAACGCCAGGGCGAATGCGGAGATCGGGCCTTTCCGTTCACGCAACGACATTGACGATCCTCTGTGGAACCACGATCACCTTGCGCGGCGGCCTGCCCTCCAGTGCTTTCTGGACGAAATCGAGGTCGAGCGCTGCCCGTTCGACGGCACCTTGATCCGCGTCGCGGGCAATTGTCAAATCGCCCCTTTTCTTGCCGTTGATCTGCACCGGCAGCGTGATTTCGTCGTCGACGACAAGCGCCGGATCAAAGTCCGGCCAACGGCGCTCGGCGACCATTCCCTCGCCGCCGATCGCCGCCCAGCACTCCTCCGCGAGATGCGGCATCATCGGCGCGACAATCGTGGCCAGCGTTTCGACCGCCTCGCGCAGCGCGCCGCGCATCGCCTCGTCGCCCTTGCCGGCGGCCAGTTCGCCGATCGCCGGCTGGAGCACGTTGGCCAGCTTGTAGATCGCCGCGACACCGGTGTTGAAGGCCAGGCGCTCGATCGATTCGCCGACCGCCTTCACAGTCCTGTGGAGCGCCTTGGAGATTTCCGCCGCGTGGCCATCGCGAGCCGTTTTCGCCCCGGCATCCCTGAGGAAAGGTGCGGCTTCGGCCACCATGCGCCACACGCGCTGGACGAAGCGGTGCGCGCCCTCGACGCCGGCCTCGGTCCAGATGACGTCGCGGTCGGGCGGTGAATCGGAGAGCATGAACCAGCGCGCGGTATCGGCGCCGTAGCTTGAGATGATGTCGTCGGGATCGACCACGTTCTTCTTCGACTTCGACATCTTCTCGATGGCGCCGATGGTCAGCTTCTCGCCGTTCGAGAGGAGCGCGGCGCTGCGCTTGCCGTCCGTCTCCTCGATCCTGACCTTGGCGGGTTCGACCCATTGCGCATTGGCGCCGCTGCCGAGCCGATAGGTCTCGTGCACCACCAGGCCCTGGGTAAAGAGACCCTCGAACGGCTCTTCGACAGTGTTGACGTGGCCAGTCGCCTTCATCGCCCGGACGAAGAAGCGCGAATAGAGGAGATGCAGGATCGCGTGTTCGATGCCGCCGATATACTGGTTGACCGGCAGCCAGCCCTTTGGCCCGTCTACATAGGCGAGCGTCGTCGGCGCGTTCTGGTTCCACGGATCGGTGAAGCGCGCGAAATACCAGGACGAATCAACGAAGGTATCCATCGTATCGGTATCGCGCGTCGCGGCCTTGCCACATTGCGGGCAGGCAACATGCTTCCATGTCGGATGATGGTCGAGCGGGTTGCCCGGCCTGTCGAAGGTGACGTCGGTCGGCAGCTCGACCGGCAGCGCGCTGTCGGGGACCGGGACCGCGCCGCAATCCTCGCAATGGATGACCGGGATCGGGCAGCCCCAGTAGCGCTGGCGCGAGATCAGCCAGTCGCGCAGCCGGAACTGGACCTTGCGTTCGGCGACGGGCCGATTGCCGGCCGACTCCCCGGAAAGGCGCGTAGCCACTTCGTCGAAGGCTTGCTTCGGCCGCATGCCGTCGAGGAAGCGGGAATTGATCATCACGCCGTCATCGACATACGCCTCCTCGGTGATGCGGAAGGTCGGGGCATCGGCGTCTTCGGGCATCACGACGGGGATGACCGGCAAGCCGTATTTGTTGGCGAAGTCGAGGTCGCGCTGGTCGCCCGAGGGGCAGCCGAAAATCGCGCCGGTGCCATATTCCATCAGGACGAAATTGGCGACGTAGACCGGCAGAGTCCATGACGCGTCGAACGGATGCACGACACGTATGCCCGTGTCGAAGCCTTTTTTCTCGGCGGTTTCCAGCGTCGCGGCCGAGGTGCCGGTATGACGGATCTCCTCGATGAAGGCGGCAAGCGCCGGATTCTTGCCGGCCGCCTTGCGGGCCAGCGGATGATCCGCCGCAACCGCCATGAAGGAAGCGCCGAAGATCGTGTCGGGCCGCGTCGTGTAGACCTCGAGCTCCGTTTCGCACGCAGGATCTGTGCCCTCCGCGATCGGCCAACGGATCAAGAGGCCCTCCGAGCGGCCGATCCAGTTGCGCTGCATGACGCGCACCTTTTCTGGCCAGCGGTCGAGCGTGTCGAGGCCGTCGAGCAGTTCCTGCGCCATGGAGGTGATCTTGAAGAACCATTGCGTCAGGTCGCGCAATTCGACCTCGGCGCCCGAGCGCCAGCCGCGACCGTCGATCACCTGTTCGTTGGCAAGCACCGTCATGTCGACCGGGTCCCAATTGACCTTGGCCGATCTGCGTTCGACCAGGCCGGCGCGCCAGAAGTCGAGGAACATCTTCTGCTGGTGCTTGTAGTAGCTCGGATCGCAGGTCGCGATCTCGCGCGCCCAGTCGAGCGAAAGGCCCATCGTCTTCAGCTGCGCCTTCATCGCCGCGATGTTGGCATAGGTCCATTCGCGCGGGTTGATGCGATTGTCGCGGGCAGCGTTTTCCGCCGGCAGGCCGAAGGCATCCCAGCCCATCGGATGGAGGACGTTGCAGCCCATCGCCCGGCGATAGCGTGCGACCACGTCGCCCATGGCATAGTTGCGAACATGGCCCATGTGGATGCGGCCGGACGGATAGGGGAACATCTCCAAAACATAGTGTTTGGGCCGCGGATCGTCGTTGCGGGTCTCGAAGAGCCGGGCCTCGTCCCAGGCCTTCTGCCATCTGGGCTCGGAAGCGCGCGGATTGTATCGTTCGGTTGCCATGGCAAGGTTTTCGCTTAAAAGGCGGGGCTGCGGCGGCCGCCGGCAGTTGGAAACGCGGCGACCTTCACCATGCTTTGCGCGAAGCGTCAACTCTGCTCGCCAGGGCTCGATCCGAAGGACAGGACGGGATGAACGGCACGGTGGCCCGGCTCGGGGCGGTAAGAGAGAAGATCGCGGCGGCTGAAGCCGAGGCCGGTCGATCGCCCGGGTCAGTGACACTCGTCGCCGTCTCCAAGACCTTTCCCGCCGATGCCATTCGCCCCGCAATCGAGGCCGGCCAGCGCGTTTTCGGCGAAAACCGGGTCCAGGAAGCGCAGGCCAAATGGCCTGACCTGAAATCACGATGGCCCGACATCGAACTCCATTTGATCGGTCCCTTGCAGTCGAACAAGGCGGGGGAAGCGGTGGCGCTGTTCGACGTGATCGAGACGGTCGACCGCGAGAAGATCGCGGCAGCGCTGGCGTCGGAGATGAAGAAGCAGCGCCGCTCGCCGAAGCTCTACGTACAGGTGAACACCGGCTCGGAGCCGCAAAAGGCCGGCGTCGATCCGCGAGAAGCGGTCCCCTTCGTCCAGCGTTGCCGCGACGTTCACGGCCTCGCCGTCGAAGGATTGATGTGCATACCGCCGGTCGACGAGAACCCCGGCCCCCATTTCGCGCTCCTCAAAAAACTCGCGCGGGAAGCCGGTGTGGCCCGGCTGTCAATGGGCATGTCCGCGGATTACGAGACGGCTATCGCCTTCGGCGCCACCGACGTGCGGCTCGGGAGCGCGATCTTCGGCGCGCGTTAGCCAACGACGGTTGCGGCTGACGTTGCGCTGACACATGGCGACCCTATCTTGGGTCTCGCACCATCAAGGGACATTACCATGAAATACAACCAGCTTGGCCGCACCGGCCTTTTCGTCTCCGAAATCTGTCTCGGAACAATGACCTTCGGCGAGGCAGGCAAAAATGGCCACTGGGGCTCCATCGCCAGCCTGGATCAGGAAGGCGCGAACGGGATCGTCCGGCGCGCCCTGGACTCAGGCGTCAATTTCGTCGACACCGCCAATGTCTATTCGTCCGGACAGTCGGAGGCGATCCTCGGGCAGTCACTGAAGGATCTCGGCATCAAGCGCTCGGACATCGTTGTCGCCACCAAGTTCCATGGCCAGATGGGCGCAGGGCCGAACGAGCGCGGCGGCTCGCGCGGCCATATAATGGACCAGGTCGAGCAGAGCCTCGAACGGCTCCAAACGGATCATATCGACCTCTACCAGATGCACGGCACCGATCCGTTGACGCCGATCGAGGAGACGCTGAGAGCGCTCGACGATCTCGTGGCGCGCGGCATGGTCCGCTACATCGGCGTCTCGAACTGGGCGGCGTGGCGCATCGAGAAGGCACTCGGCATTTCGGAGCGGCGCGGCTTTGCCCGTTTCGAGACCCTGCAGGCTTATTATTCGATCGCCGGCCGCGACCTCGAGCGCGAAATCGTGCCGATGATCGAAGAGGAGAAACTCGGCCTGATGGTATGGTCGCCGCTGGCCGGCGGGCTGCTTTCCGGCAAATACGGGCCGGGCGCGCCGGGCAATGGCGATGGCCGTCGCGCCAGTTTCGATTTCCCGCCCGTCGACAAGGACCGTGCTTGGGCGTGCGTCGCCGTGATGCGTGAGGTCGCGGCGAAGCACGATGTCAGCGTCGCCACGGTGGCGCTCGCCTATGTCCTCGCCAAGCCCTTCGTCATGAGCGTGCTGATCGGCGCCACCCGAATGGACCAGCTCGACCAGAACCTGGCCGCCACCAGGCTCGAGCTTGACGACGACGATCGGAAGAAGCTCGACAAGGTGAGCGCGCTGGCGCCTGAATATCCGCGCTGGATGATCGACCGGCAGGCCAGCGGCCGTCGTCCGGCGCCCTTCGAACCGAAAAGCTGAGAGCGGCCGGCATTTCGGCCGGCCCCTCGCTCAATGAAGCAGCAGCTCGCCCTTCACGTTGCGCCATTCGTTCGGCGCGATCAGACGGCGGTGCGTGTAGCAGACTGAATGCAGCGGCCCGTCCAGCTTGCTCTTCCAGAAATCCAGGAACTTCAGCAGTACCGGGAACTTCGGAGCGATGTCGTATTCCTGCCAGACATAGGTCTGCAGGAAATGCGGATGATCGGGCAGGTGGTAGAGGATCTCGGCCGTAGTCAGGCCGTATCCCTTGAGCATCAGTTCCATTTCGGGCGTGGCGCGCATGTCGGTCGTTCCCCGCGTCGTGAACTCCTCCACGGCGGGAAGTGTGCCGACAGTATGGTTAACGAATCATGAGCCCCCGGCGTAGCGGCAACCTGCCGCCTTGCCCTCAGATCACCCCGCCGCCGGCCCAGGCAAACAGGAGCAGAACGACGGCGACGAAGGCAAGGCCGATCGCGATCAGCAGGAACGCCAGCTTCGATGCAGCGCCTGCAACGCCGCGGAAGCCGAGCGCGCCGGCGATGATGGCGACGACGAAAAGAATGACGATCCATTTGATCATGCGGAAATCCCTCTAGTACTGTCGGGTTTTAACCGCGAGCAAGGCGATCGGTTCCGCGTACTCTACAGACCCAGATAGGCCCGGCGCACTTCCGGATCGTCGATCAGGTCCTTGGCGGCACCCTCGTGGACGATGCGGCCGGTCTCCATGACATAGCCTCGGTCGGCGCCGGAAAGCGCCAGATGCACGTCCTGCTCGACCAGAAGGACGGTGACCCCCTCGTCGCGGATCTTCGCCAGCACCTGCATCAGTTGCTCGACCACCACCGGCGCCAGGCCGAGGCTCATCTCGTCGATCATCAGGAGCACCGGCCGCGCCATCAGCGCCCGCGCCATGGCGCACATCTGCTGTTCGCCGCCGGACATCGAGCCGGCAAGCTGCCGCCGCCGTTCCCCCAGCCGAGGGAAAAGGCCGTACATGCGCTCCAGGTCCTCCGCCACGCCCATCTTGTCGGAGCGGCGATAGGCGCCCATCAGGAGATTGTCCTCGACCGTCATGCGGTCGAAGAGCTGGCGGCCCTCCGGCACCTGCACGAGCCCGGCGCCGAAAGCCTCGTCCGGAGTCGCGGGGATCAGGTCGCGGCCCCTGAATTCGACGTTGCCCGTCGCGGCGATGACGCGTGAAAGCGCCCTGAGCATCGTCGTCTTGCCGGCGCCATTGCTGCCCACCATGGCCACGATCTCGGCCGGGCGTACCTCCAGCGACACGTCGTGCAGGACCGGCATGCCGCCATAGCCCGCGCCGAGGCCCGAGACCTTGAGCAATGCGCCGTCTGCGGTTTTTGCCGGCACGCTCATGCCCGCCTCTTGCCGAGATAGGCCTCGACCACCGTCTCGTCGGAAAGGACCGTGTCGGGCTCTCCGTCGGCGATCTTCTCGCCGTGATGGATTACCAGCAGCCGGTCGGAGAGGCTCTTGATCGCCTTGATGACGTGCTCGATGACCAGGATGGATATACCCGAATCGCGGACCTTGCGGATGACGTCGATCACCTCGTCGATCTCCACGTGATTGAGGCCGGCCATCACCTCGTCGCAAAGCAGCAGCTTCGGTTCCATGGCAAGCGCCTTTGCCAGTTCGAGCCGCTTGCGGCCGGGGCCGCCGAGCTCATCGGCACGCTGGTCGGCGAAGCGGCCGAGCCCGACAAATTCGAGATGGCGGCGCGCCTTCTCGCGTGCTTCGCTGAGATCGGCCGTGCCCTCGCCCTTGCCGAAGAGCGCGCCGACGGCGACATTGTCGAGCACCGAAAGGCCGGGGAACGGCCGCATGATCTGGAAGGTCCGGCCGATGCCGAGGCGCGCGCGCCGGAATGCCGGCAGCGACTCGATCGATTGCCCCTGGAAGCGGATGTCGCCGGCGCTCGGCGCGAGCGTTCCGCTGATCAGGCTGACCAGCGTGGTCTTGCCGGCGCCGTTCGGACCGATGACTCCGAGGATCTCGCCCTCGTTCAAGGTGAAGGAGACGTCGTTGACGGCGATCAGCCCGGCAAAGCGCCGCGTCACATGATCGATCTGCAGGATCGCGCTCATATGCGGTGGGCCTTGATGTTCTGTATGAAATAGCGCCAGCCGGACGTGCGGTAGTGCCGGATGATATCGGCGAGCCCGCGCGGCATCAGCACGACGGCGGCAACGACCACGATGCCGAAGAACAGGCCGGCGACATTGGTGATCTCGCTGGAGAGCACTTCTGATACCGCCGACAGCACAAACGCTCCGACGACAGGTCCGAAGATGGTGCCCGGTCCGCCGAACACGGCCATGATGATCATCTTGACGTTGAGGCTTATGTCGAAGGCGCTGGCGGGATCGAGAAAGGTGATCCAGTAGGCCTGGATGCCGCCCGCGAGCGCCGAGAAGAGCCCTGACAGCGCAAACGCCAGCACCTTGTAGAGCGTAGTGTTGACGCCCATCACCGCGGCGCCCTCCTCGTTCTCGCGGATAGCGATGAGGCCGAAGCCAAAGCGGCTTCGCGTCAGCCACGCCACCGTCAGCGTCGCCGCCACAAGGAGCGCAAGGGCCAGCTCGTAGAACATCGCGTCATTGTTGAGCGGCGGCAGCACCAGCCCGATATTCTCGCCGAAGAGCGGGATATTGGAGACGATCGCCGCCACCACCTGCGCCAGCGCCAGCGTGGCGATGGCGAAATAGTGTCCCTTCAGCCGAAGCACCGGAATGCCGAGCAGGATGGCGAAGGCGACCGCCATGGCGGCGCCGAACAGCATGCCCACCCAGAACGGCAGATTCCACTGCACCATCGCGATCGCGACGCCGTAGGCGCCCAGGCCGAAGAAGGTGGAATTGCCGAAGGAAGCGTAGCCGGTATAGCCGCCGATGATGTTCCAGCCCTGAGCCAGCACGGCGAGGAGAAGCGTCGAGATGCCAAACTGCACGATTACGTCGGAGCCGATCCACGGCACGGACGCCAGGACCACTACGACGACGAGGGCGATGGCCAGGCGGGTCATGCTCTTCATGCCGTCCTCCCGAGAAGGCCGCTCGGCCGGACGATGAGCACCAGCACCAGCACGCCGAAGCTAGCGACATCGGCGAAGGTTGCGCCGATATAGAGCACGGCCAGCGATTCGATGATGCCGAGCACCAGCCCGCCGACGATCACGCCGAGCGGATTGTCGAGGCCGCCGATGATGGAGATGGCGAAGCACTTGGCCGTCAGCGTCGCACCGATATAGGGATTGATCTGTGATACCGTGCCGTAGAGGCCTCCCGCTACGCCGGCGAGACCGATACCGATGCCGAACGTCATGGCGTAGAGGTGGCGGGGTTCCACGCCGTAGAGCCGGGCCGAGATCAGGTTCTGCGCCGTGGCACGGATGGCGCGGCCAAGCCTCGTCCTGAGCAGGAACAGCCACATCGCGAACGTAAGGACGATCGCGACCGCGAAAGCGGCGAGCCGTACGGTCGGGATGACGACGGGTCCGAGCGCGACGTTGGAGCCCGCATAGGACGGATTGATGGTGCGGAAATCGGCCGAAAAGGCGAGTTGCGCCAGATAGGTCAGCACCACTTCCATGCCGAAGGTGATGAGTAGCGTGTTGAACATCGGCGCGCGCACGACGAGGTTCAGCAAGCCGCGCTGGACGGCATAGCCGACGCCGAACATGATGATCGCGGTGATCGGCAGGCCGACGAAGGGATCGATTCCGAGATAGCGGAAGAGGTGCCAGGAGAGATAGGCGCCGAGCATGATGAAGGCTCCGTGCGCCAGATTGACGATGTTGAGCACGCCCCAGACCAGCGCCAGCCCCAGCGCCATGATGGCGTAAAGCCCGCCCAGCAGGATGCCGTTGATCAGGACTTGCGCGAGCAGATCCAAACAGTCCCCTCCCTCTTGCGGTCCGGCCCCGTCCCTGGCGCCATGCTTTTCTTCTATGCGCCTGCGGGCGGAACTGGAGGCGCCTTCACCCCGTATTCGTCATACGGGGTGAAGGATGGCAAGGCAACGCAGTGCTTAACGCTTGTCCCAGGCCGGCATCGGATATTTCGGCTTCTCGATGAAGCCCTTCGCGCCGTAAACCGGCATGACCTTGCCGTCCTGGACCTGGATCACCGTCTGCGGCAGGTCGATCTGGCCGTTCTCGGCGAAGGCGATCTTGCCGTAGAGGCTGTCGAGATCCAGTTTGGCGAGCGCGTCACGGACCTTGTCCTTGTCGGTGCCGCCGGCATTCTCGATCGCCTGGGCGAACGCCTCGACATCGGCGGCGCCGGAAGCCGCGTGATAGTCGGGCTCATAACCGTATTTCGCCTTGTAGGCTTCGGCGAATTTCGCGCCGTCGCCGAACCACTTGTCCTTGGTGTCGGCCGACGGCAGCCACGCGGTCATGCCGAAGGCGTAGTCCGCGTCCTTGCCGAGCGCCTTGCGGAAATCCTCGCTCGGCACGCCGACGGTGAAGGAATACATCTTCGGCGCGACAGCAAGGCTCTTGGCCTGGCGCACGAAGTTCAGGATCTCGGTCTCGTGGCCCGCGACCAGCACCGCGTCGGCGCCGTTGCTCTTGATCTGAGAAAGCAGCGAATTGAAGTCGCTGGCGTTCGAGCTGTACTTCTCGTCCATGGCCGTCGACAGGCCGGCGCTCTTCAGTAAGTCGCGCGTGCCCTTGGCCACCGATACGTCGAACGCGTCGTCCGCATAAAGGAGTGCGACCGATTTCGGCGCCGGGTCGAGTTCCTTCAGCATGTTGACGGTCGAGCCGAAATAGTTGCTCGCAGGCGCCAGCGTGCCGAAGATGTACTTGAATTTGCGCGAGAATATCTGGTCCGACGCGCCGCCGCCCTGCACCATCGGGATTTTGTATTTCTCCGAAACGGCGGAATCGGCGAGCGCGAAATTCGATGCGAACGGCCCGAGCAGGAAATCGACCTTGTCCTGCGAGACGAGCTGCGTGTACTGGCGCACGCTCAGATTCACGTCCGATTGGTTGTCGTATATTTTGAGAGCCAGCTTGACCTTTTCGCCGCCGACATTGACGCCCCCCGCTTCGTTGATCTTTTCGACCGCGAATTCGTAGGCATCCTTGTAGTAGCGGCCGGTGTTGGCCGACGGTCCGGTGAGCTGGACCGACGCGCCGAGCACGATGTCCTTGGCTAGCGCCGCGCCCGAAGAAAGGGCAAGCGCAGTAGCGGCGGCAAGCGCGCACGCCAGTTTGGTCGTTCCGTTCGACATCCGAATTCCTCCCTGATGCGAAATGATTTTGTTTCGAGCCCCCGCTGGGGTCGGAACCCTGAAGGCGTAAAAGGCACAATTGGTCCATCGTCGCGGCATGTCAACACAACGATAGTCGCGACTTTCCATACTGACCGGCAGTGCGGCAGGTCCACGTCCGACGCAGCCCGGCCGCTCCCATGCTGCTTCGACAGCCGGCAAATCCTGTCTCTTTCCGGGCAGAGTGCTTCGCCTCTGGGCATATCCGGCGAATTCCTGCCGCGCGGAAGCTCTCGCAGGCGATTTTGCTTGATTTTGCCGGAGCCGCTCATTGTTATGAGGGGCAGAGGGAGTATCCGCTTGGTCGCGTTCGATGAAATGCGCCCGCGGGGGAGCGGGCCGAGACAGGCTTATGCGGGCTATGACCAATGGCTGCAGTCGCAGGACCCGGTCAGGCTCACCGAGAAGATGCAGGACGCGGAACGCGTCTTTCGCCGCACGGGCATAACTTTCGCCGTCTACGGCGAGCAGGAGGCGGCCGAGAGACTGATCCCGTTCGACATCGTTCCGCGCATCCTCTCGGGCGCGGAATGGCGCAGGCTGACGCAAGGTATCGAGCAGCGCGTACAGGCGCTCAACGCCTTCCTGGACGATATCTATCACCGGCAGGAGATCCTGCGCGCCGGCCGCATACCCAAGCAGTTGATCGCGGCCAACGAGGCCTTCCAGCCGGAGATGATCGGCATGCGCCCGCCGGCCGGCGTCTATACCCACATCATCGGCGTCGACATTGTGCGTACGGGCGAGAACGAATTCTTCGTGCTGGAGGACAATGCCCGCACGCCTTCCGGCGTCTCCTACATGCTGGAAAACCGCGAAACGATGATGCAGCTCTTTCCCGAGCTGTTCCAGATGATCAAGGTGCGGCCGGTCGAGAACTACCCGCAGCTCCTGCGCCAGTCCCTGTCCGCCGTCGCGCCCGCCAGGCTCGACCGCGCGCCGACGGTCGCGGTGCTCACGCCCGGCAGCTACAATTCGGCTTATTTCGAGCACGCCTTCCTTGCCGATCAGATGGGCGTCGAGCTGGTCGAGGGGCACGATTTGCGCGTTGTCGACGGTCACGTCGCCATGCGAACGACCCAGGGCTACAAGCAGATCGACGTGCTCTATCGCCGCGTCGACGACGCATTCCTCGATCCGCTCAGTTTCAATCCGGAATCGGCGCTTGGCGTGCCGGGCATCATGGACGTCTACCGGGTCGGCAACATTACCATCGCCAACGCCCCGGGAACGGGCATCGCCGACGACAAGGCGATCTATTCGTACATGCCCGAGATCGTCGAGTTCTATACCGGCCGCAAGGCCCTTCTCGGCAACATCCCGACATGGCGCTGCGCCGAGCCCGACAGCCTGAAATACGTGCTCGAACATCTGGAGGAGCTTGTCGTCAAGGAGGTACATGGGTCCGGCGGCTACGGCATGCTGGTAGGTCCCGCCGCCTCCAAGAAGGAGCGCGAGGCCTTCGCCGCTAAGTTGAAGGCCAGGCCAGGCAACTATATCGCCCAGCCGACGCTGGCGCTTTCCACCTGCCCGATCCTGACCGAAAAGGGGCTGGCGCCGCGCCATGTCGACCTGCGCCCCTTCGTGCTCGTCTCCGACCGCATCCGCATCGTCCCCGGGGGGCTGACCCGCGTGGCGCTCAAGGAGAGTTCGCTGGTGGTGAATTCGTCCCAGGGCGGAGGAACCAAGGATACGTGGGTGCTGGATGACTAGCGAAGGGCAATCGACAGTCGGCAGTCAGCGGTCGGGCGACCAGCGTGACGGTGCGATTGGTTTCCAACACCTTCCTTTTGCCGACTGCCGACTGCCTCGTTCCGATCGCTTTTGCGGAGCCGCCTCATGCTGCTAGGCCGCACCGCCAACGGCCTCTACTGGATGAGCCGTTACATCGAGCGGGCCGAGAACATGGCGCGCATCGTCGACGCGGGTTTGCGGCTGGCGATCACCCGCGCCGATTCCTCGGCCGACGAATGGACCTCCGTCGTCGTCAGCGCCGGCGCGACGCAGCCCTTCCTGGCCAAGCACTCCGAATACTCCGCCGAGACCGTAGCCGACTTCCTCCTGCGCGACACGTCCAATCCTTCGAGCGTGCTCTCCTCGATCGAGACGGCGCGCGTAAACGCACGCATGGTGCGCACAGCGCTGACGCGGGAAACGTGGGAAAGCATCAACGAGGCCTGGATGTCGTCGCGGCGGCTCCTGGCCGCGCCGATCGACCAGCGCGAATTGCCCAAGATCCTGGACCAGATCAAGCGCGAGACGGCGCTGATCCGCGGCGCCTTCTACGGCACCATGCTGCGCAACGAGATCTTCGACTTCGCCCAGATCGGCAGCTATATCGAGCGCGCCGACAACACGGCGCGCATCCTCGACGTCAAATACTACGTGCTGCTGCCGTCGCTTTCATGGGTCGGCTCCTCGCTCGACAACTACCAGTGGGAATCGATCCTGCGCTCGGTGTCGGCGCACCGTTCCTATCGTTGGGTCTATGAAGCCGACTACAGGCCGACCCAGATCGCCGACTTCCTGATCCTCAACCGGCGCATGCCGCGTTCGCTGGCCTTCTGCTACCGCATGATCGGCGAGAGCCTCAATTTTCTCGCCGACGAATACGGCGATAGTCATGCCTGTCACAAGACGCTGGAGGAGATTACCTCGAGGCTGAAGCCCGGCACGATCGCCGCCATCTTCGACGGCGGCCTGCATGAATTCCTCCGCGATCTCATCCACTACAACAACAGGATGGGCGACGAGGTCGCGGAAAACTACAGGTTCTTCTGATGCGCCTGAAGATTTCCCACAAGACGCTCTATTCCTACGACGCGCCCGTTCCCTATGCGCTGCAGAGGCTGCGACTGACGCCGCAATCCGACGGCACCCAGACGGTGCTGTCCTGGTCGATCGAAATCAGCGGCGCCGAGGAACAGGTGCGCTACCAGGATCATTTCGGCAACGAAGTCCGGTTGCTCAGCGTGTCTGGAGAACCCCACGGCATTGAAGTCCTGGCCAGGGGCGAGGTCGAGGTCAATGACAGGGCGGGTGTGACCGGCCCGCATCGGGGTTTCGTGCCCCTGTGGCTTTTCGAGCACGCCACGCCGCTGACCACGGCTGGAACGCTGGTGCGGGAAGTCGCGGGCGTGGTCGGGGATGGCGGCGAACTGGACCGGCTGCATGCGCTTTCCGCGGCCATCCGTGAACGCGTCGCCTACAGGATTGGCTCCACGCATGCTGATACGACGGCCGAAGAGGCCCTGGCGAGCGGTTCCGGCGTATGCCAGGACCACTCGCACATCTTCCTGGCCGCCGCGAGGTTGCTCGGCTTCCCCGCGCGCTATGTCAGCGGTTACCTGATGCTGGACGAGACCATCGAACAGGTGGCCACCCATGCCTGGGCGGAAGCGCATGTACGGGGGCTCGGCTGGGTCGGTTTCGACATTTCCAACGGCGTTTCGCCGGAC
>JBQCFA010000286.1:0-6068 GCA_051959695.1 Rhizobiaceae bacterium | reverse complement strand
CTTCACTGACAAGGACGGCATCGGGCGCTGCCACCTCGTCCTCGATCCGAGGGTGGTGCGCACCGACTGGCAGCCCCGGCGCGCCTTCCAGGGCTGGCGCTATCTCAAGGATTCGGAGGCGCCGGCCGACGCCAGGGAAGGACGTGGCGGCTGGTATGCGCTGCCGCAGAATTTGCGGCGCGAACTGGCAGAGTTGGGGCTGCTCTAGATACGGCCAAGTCCGTCCGACAAAGCGGGCGCCCGCCAGCGGGAAACTCTTCGGGCCGGGCGAATTCGGGCCAAATCCTTCGGCCTTTGTCTAGGCCGTATCCCGATACAACCTTCGCCAAAGCCCTCGACCTTGACCCGAATTCCCTCCGGCAGAACGATTCCATCTAGCCATGAAAGGCTCTAGGGACAAAGAAAAAGCCGCCCTCGAAAGGGCGGTGCCAGTTGGTGCCCAGGCTCTTCTTTCTGATTCTTGATCAGCCGCCGAACCCGAAGCCGGCAGGCATGTCGTCGAGCGTGATACCGAAAGGTTTCAGGCTGTTGACGATCCAGGTCTGGTCGTTGCCGATGCGGCGATTGTATTCGGCCCAGGCCGACACGAAGCTCTTCCATACCTCGTCTGCATCGTAGTTCACCGCGATGACCGAAGGTGTCGACAAGACTGGGGTAGGGACGTTGACCTTGCCGATGGCTGCCGTCTTCTTGGTCATGACGAGGCCGTTCAGCATGGTGTTGACCAGCCCGTCGGCCTTGCCGGTGACGACGGCGACGATGGCTTCGTCTCGTGTCTTGAAGCGAAGGATGTTGGCTTTGGGCAGGTATTGCTGCGTGATCAGGTCCTGTGCCGAGCCGAGATCCACGGCGAATGTATATTTCGGATCGTTAAGGTCCGCCCAGCTTTTGCCCTCGACGTCCTTTTTGGCGGAGACCACGATGAAGGAGTTGAAGTAGGTCGGCGCGGAAAAGGAGACCGAAAGGGCGCGCTTCGGCGTCGCCGTTACGGCGAACGCCATGTCGACCTTGTGACTCTCGACGTCGAGAATGGCGTTTGCCCAGCTCGATTCCACCACCTGCAACTTGACGCCGAGCTGGTCCGCCACATCCTGGGCCATGTCGATGACGAAGCCGTGCCATTCGCCGGTGCGTGGATCCTTGTTGAAATAGGGCACCTCGTTGAGGATGGCCGGAATGCGCAGGACGCCCCTGGCGCGGATCTGGTCGACGGTGCTGTCGGCGTGGGCGGCGGGCGCGAGCCCCAACGCCACGGCCGCCGCCGCGACGATGATCTTGAGCAATCTCATGTTCGAAACCTCCAATGTTCCCCAACCGCTTTGTGTCGCCTTGTGGTGGCGAGATCGGTCGATTGTCAGCGTAGCGCCCGCTTTTTCCGGGACAATGCTAGACAGTGCCGCCGACTTATCTCTTTTTTTGTATGTTTCCGGGCAATCGGCCCGGCTGGAGAAGCGACCTCAGGGAGCGATGTGCGGCGGGTTCTCCGACGGTGGTTCGAGCACCGTACCGACGAGTTCCCTGCGGCAGATTTCATAGAGCTGCCGGACGCTGGGATTGTTCTGGAGAAACTCGGCCGTGCCGAAATAGACGGCCACTTCGGGGAGGTTCACCAGCTTGACGCTGACGAGGCTGGGGTCATCCTCCAGCAGGCACCAAGAAGGGATGATGGCGAAGCCAAGGCCTTCGCGGACGCATCGCTTGACGCTCGAACTGCCCGAAGTCGAGATGACCGGCTGCGCCGCCGGGCCATCGCGGCCGAGAAAGTCGAGGGCCAGATTTCGCACCGTCTGGCCCGGCTCGTACGAAACGAGCGGACGCCCTGAAGCCCATGCCGGGATTTCCTGCGGGCTCGGCCGCGGTCCCCACGACGCGGGATATACGAGGCTGAGCCGATAGCTGCCGAGAAGGCGCTGCGGAACGACCGGGTCGCCGAAATAACGTTCGGAGAGGCAGATATCGAGACTGCCGTTCTTCACCAGCTCGCCGAGCACCGTGTCCCGCTCATAGGCCGCGATCTCGATGTCGGGATGCTCGGCGCGGAACGTCGTCAGCACCTTCGGAAAGAGGTAGTAGAAGATCGCCTGAGGCATGCCGATCCGCAGCGACGAACGCTGGTTCTCGATCAGCCGGCTCAGGCGTTCAAGCATGATGTCGAGTTCGGGATGGAGCAAATTGTAGAGCGCCCGGCCTCGCGGCGTGAGCACGATCCGCTTGGCGCCCTGTTCAGATTCGATCAGCTTGTCGCGCAGGATCTGCTCGAGCCGGCGCACATGGTTGGCCGCCGACTGATAGCTCAGGTTGAGCTCGCGGGCGGCGCCGGAAAAGGAGCCGTGCGACGCGACCTGATAGAAGGTCTGGACTAGGGTGAGACTGATCCGCGCCATCTGGCTGCCCTGCTTTCGACAACGCTATTCGCCGCGCCGATGCCTGTAAATCTTGAGCCGGTACAAAATTCATACGCAAGCAACCGCAGGTTCTTGTATCGACATGAGGAGCAGCCATCGCGGAAAATCCGGGGATCGATCCTTAAACAGGAATGCCGACCCGGGCCATGGCGCTCTCCGATCAGCCACCGATAGTCGTCATCGGCGCGGGCATTGTCGGCGCCGCAACGGCCTTCTTCCTTAGCCGGGCAGGCGTCGCCGTCCGCCTGCTGGATGCCTCGGCGCCCGCCGCCGCAGCGAGCGGCGCGGCCGATGGCGCCGTCTCCGTGGCGAGCAAGAAGCCGGGGCCGCTGATGCACGCCGCGCTGGCCGGTATCTCCGTCTATCGCGAACTCGAGGCCACGGGAGTATTGGCCGGCGCCTTCAAATCCCGCTCGACGCTTATCCTGGCGCAGGACGATGCGGAAGCCGCGGTGCTGGAGCGTCACGCCGCCGCGCTGACGGGCGCAGGGGTTCGCGTGGACTGGATAGCGGATGCCGCTCTGCGCCGACGGGTACCGGTCTTGTCGCGCAACATTCGCGCGGCCGCCGAGGTTCGGGGCGAAGGCCATGCGATCGGATACCAGGTCGTCGAGCGGCTGATCCGGGCCGCCGGTCTGCGAGTGGACCGAAACTGCCGGGTCGAGGCGCTGCTTTATTCGCCCGACGGGACACGTGTCGTCGGTGCCGAGACCGCTCAGGGCCGGATCGACGCAGCCGGAGCGGTCCTTGCGGCCGGCGGCGGGTCGGCCGCGCTCATCGGGCTGGAAAAGGTGCTGAAACCGCGGAAAGGACAACTGCTCGTCACCGAGCGGGCGGGCGGGCTCAATGGCGCCTTGCCCGGTTCGCTGATGTCTTGCCGCTACCTGATGAGCAAGGCGGCGGCGCAAACCGTCGGCGCGCCGTCGCCTCGCGGTTTCGGCCTGGTCATCGACCCGCTTCGCACCGGGCAGTTCCTCATAGGCGGAACGCGCGAGGACGGGATCGAGGCGACGGACAACGACCTCGATGCGGTCCGCAGGCTTCTCGCCGATGCCGTCGCCGTCCTGCCTGGCCTGGCCGGGCTGAGGCTTTTGCGCGCCTTCGCCGGCGTTCGGACGGCCACGGCCGACGGAATGCCGCTGGTCGGCCGGATGCCGGGCGTCGACAATCTCTTCGTCGCCACAGGGTTCGAAGGAGACGGGATCTGCCTTGGTCCGTTGACGGGCAAGATCATCTCCCGCCTCGTCATCGGGCAGTCGCCGGAGATCGACATATCCAGCTTCGATCCCGGGCGCTTTGGCGGGAGGCTCGCGGCATGAGCCGCCAGACCTTCCTTTGGCGCGGCAGCCCGATCCCGCTGCGCGAGGGCGAAAGCGTCGCGGCCGCGCTCGCCGAGGCAGGCATCGTCAGCTTCGGGCGTGACGGCAGCGGTCGCGAGCTCCGCTATTTCTGCGGCATCGGGGCCTGCCAATCCTGTCTCGTCAAGGTGGAGGGCCGTCTCGTCGAGGCCTGCCTCACTCCGGCCATGCCCGGCCTGGATGTCGGGGCCATGGAGGACTGAGATGCCGGATCCTTCAGTCCCTCATGAATGTGACGTTCTCGTCGTCGGCGGTGGCCCGGCCGGCATCGCCGCCGCGATCGAACTTTCGGCGGCTGGTTTCGCGGCAGCGCTCGTGGAACAGGGCGTGGCGCTCGGCGGCGCCATCCACAGGCAACCCGCCGATGCGTCCAAAGGCCACCCGGTTGCCCTGCCGCAATGGCAGCGCCTGGCAAAGGCCGTGGCCGCATCCAAATTTCCGGTCCGCACGCGCTGCGTTTTCCTCGGCGTCGATTCGAACGGTCTCTGCCTCGTGGAAGATCGTCGCGGCGGCGCGGTTTCCGCCGTTCGGGCGTCCGCGGTCGTTCTGGCGGTTGGCGCCGTGGAGAAGGTCCTTCCCCGGCCCGGAACCGAGCTGCCGGGCGTGACCACGACCGGCGGTTTGCAGGTGATGCTGAAGGAAACGGGCCGCGCTCCGCCGGGCCGCATCCTGATCGCGGGAAACGGGCCATTGAACATCGCGCTTGCGGCCCAGCTTGCCGGTCACGGCAATCCTCCGCTTGCCGTGCTGGAGACGGGAATGCCGCTTCTCCGCCCGGTGGCGGTCATAGGCCTCTTGCGGCATCCGCGCCTGGCCATCGAAGCGCTCGGCTATCTGCGCATGATGAGGGCCGCAGGGGTCGCCGTGCGGCAGGGAACCGCGCTGGCCGCCATCGAAAAGCGGGGGAAGGAACTCGTCGCCGTGACCGTCGGTCGTGACGGCGCGACAGCATCCATGACCGTCGACCACGTCGCCCTCCACGACGGCATTCGACCCAACTCCTTCGGCCTGCCGGTGACGGAGGATGCGACCGACCGCCGCCCCTTTATCGTCCATGCCGGCGATTGCCGCGAGGCGTTGGGGGCGCAGTCGGCCGAAGCCGACGGCCGCCGCGCCGCGTGCGTCGTCATCGCCAGACTGCGCGGCGCGGCGCCCGATGTCGCGCGCCTCGACGCGGTGGTTGCCCGGGAGCGTTCGGCCCAGCGCGCGATCGCCCGGCTTTTCGCTCCAACCAACAGGGCGAACGAACCGGCCGTGTGGCCGGCGGACGCCATGCTCTGCCGCTGCGAGCAAAGATCGGTCGGCGACCTGCGGGCGCTTCTCGCCGGAAACGACATTCCCTCGCCGCGGGAGGTGAAGCTCAATGGACGTTTTTGCATGGGCTCCTGCCAGGGACGTTTCTGCGCCGATGCCGTCGCCGAACTGATGGCTCTTGCCCGGCCGGACGCGCCGCGCCCTCTCGTGACGGGCTTCACCGGCCTGCGATGGCCGGTACGGCCTGCCTCGATCGCTTCGCTTATCGGCGGTCGCGAGCCCTCGACCGCCAAGGAAGAACAGGGAGGCCTTCGATGAGCCTGGCTAAACCAGCCATAGCCCCGGCCGCAGCCGGCTTGCTGGACGTGTTCAATCCGTTTGACGGATCGGTGGTGGGCCGCGTCTGTCAAGCCGCGCCGAACGAGATCGCGCTGGCGGTGCGGAACGCCGGGGCCGCGCAGGCCGGCTTTCGCAAATCGACCCCCTACGAGCGACGGACGCTGCTCGACGCCCTTGCCGGCAGGATCGCCGATCACGCCGACGAACTGGCGCGCACGATCGCGCTCGAAGTCGGCAAGACGATCGCGGAAGCCCGCAACGAGGTGCGGCGATCGCAGAACACGCTTCGGCTTTCGGGCGACGCCGCGACCTTCCTTGACGGGGAAGTCCTGCATTGCGGCATCGTGTCGGGCGGCGTGGACCGACGCGCCGTCGTCACTTACGAACCCGTCGGCGTGGTCGGGGCGGTCACCCCATTCAACTATCCCCTCAACCTGCTCTGCCACAAGCTTGGTCCGGCGATTGCGGCGGGCAACGCCGTCGTCGCCAAGCCTTCCCCCAAGGCGCCGCTGGCGGCGGCGATGCTTGCCGATCTGGCGGGCCTGGCCGGCTTTCCCGAACACCTCTTCCAGGTGGTTCACGGCGGCGCCGAGTCCGCGCTGGCGCTTGCCCGATCCGCGATCGATCTGTTGAGCTTCACCGGCGGCCCCCAGGCCGGTCTGGCGCTGAAGAACGCGAGCGGCATCGTCCGCTGTCTCATGGAACTCGGCGG
>JBQCFA010000285.1:0-13599 GCA_051959695.1 Rhizobiaceae bacterium | reverse complement strand
GGACCTTTCGATCCGAGTACAGAGTAGGCAGATGAGGAGAAGTGCGTCAATTGCACCGCGCCGCTGCAGCGCGGTGCGTCATCAGGCTGGCTCGAAATCGAGCGCCACGCCGTTGATGCAGTAGCGCAGGCCGGTCGGCGGTGGTCCATCCTCGAAAACGTGGCCCAGATGACTGCCGCAATTGGCGCAATGCACCTCAGTGCGCGTCATTCCCCAGCTGCGGTCGGTCGACGTCTCGACGGAGCCGGGAACGGGATCGTTGAAGCTCGGCCAGCCCGTGCCGCTTTCGAACTTCAGCTTGGATTCGAACAGCTTCTGGCCGCAGGCGGCGCAGGTGAAAGCGCCGGCGCGCTTCTCGTGCAGCAGCGCGCAACTGCCCGGCCGTTCCGTCCCGTGCTCGCGCATGATGTGGTACTGCTCCGGCGTCAGGCGGGCGCGCCATTCGGCGTCGGTCAGGGTGAAGGGAAAGCTTTGCTGGTCCATTCCGGTCTCCTTCCATCCCGCCCGCGGGCGGGTCTGTTCCGTCCGCAATGTAGGCTTTCGGGCGCAGCACCGGAAGTGGCGGGCCCGGACGGGCGACCCGCCGGTCAGTCACATCTGTGTCATGCGAAGAAGAGCCAGCCCGCGAAGAGGAAGGTCGGGATCAGGATGCAGCCCGACCATATCATGTAGCCGAAAAAATGCGGCATGCGTACGCCGTGGCGGCGGGCGATGGCGTAGACCATGAAGTTGGGCGCATTGCCGATATAGGAATTGGCGCCCATGAAGACTGCGCCCGACGAGATCGCCGCCAGCACCGCGGCCCCCTCGGTCATGAGCTTGTGCGGGTCGCCGCCGGCGAGGTCGAAGAAGACGAGATAGGTCGGCGCGTTGTCGAGGAACGAGGAGAGCACACCGGTCAGCCAGAAATAGGCGAGCGGATTGGCCGAGCCGTCGCCGCGCGTCACCAGCGAGACGAGCGGCGCGAGCGCTCCATGCGCGCCCGCATGTAGCATAGCCGTCACGGGAATGAGACAGACGAAGATCGCGGCGAACAGCTTCGCCACTTCGACGATCGGGCCCCACTCGAAGCGGTTGGCGCGGCGGCATTCCTTTGGGCTGAAAGCCAGCGACAAGAGCGCCATCGCCACCATGATCGCGTCGCGCGCCACATCCTGAAGCTGGAGTTGGACCCCATGGATCGAAAACGAGATGCCTGGCCGCCACCATGCCGACAGGAGGATGGCGCCGATGACGCCCGCGAGCAGCGGCAGGTTGACGAGACCGCGCAGCCGCACCCTCTTGTCCGGCGTCGGATCCTTGATTTTCGGCATGCCCTCCTCGCGAGTATGGAAATACCAGTCGACGACGAGGAACGCGGCAAGAACGATGGCCGCCACCGCCGCCGTCTCCTCCAGCAGATGCTCCGTCGTCCAGAAGAAGTCGACGCCGCGCAGGAAGCCCACGAAAAGCGGCGGGTCGCCGAGCGGGGTCAGCGAACCGCCTATGTTGGAGACGAGGAAGATGAAGAAGATGACGACATGGGCGTTGGACCGCCGGTTGTCGTTGGCGCGGATCAGCGGCCGGATCATGATCATCGACGCGCCTGTCGTTCCGACGAAGGACGCCAACAGCGCCCCGATGACGAGAAGGCCGGCATTTACCAGCGGCGTGCCGTGGATGTTGCCGGCAACCAGCATGCCGCCCGCGATGGTGAAAAGCGCAAGCAGCAGGATGATGAAGGGCATGTATTCGAGAAGGAGCGTGTGCAGCGCCGCCGTCGTGGTCAGCGACGGCCCTGCCCAGACCGCCAACGGCACGACCGCAAGCAAGCCCCAGAAGGCGGAGAACTTGCCGTAATGGTGTTCCCAGAAATGCGGGTAGAGCACCGGTCCCGTCGCGATCGAAAGCAGCAGCCCGGCGAAGGGCACCGCCCAGAGAAGCGACATGCTCTGTCCGGGCAATTCGGCGGCGTCGCCGGCGAAGGCCGGTGACACGCCGGCCAAGAGAAAGACAAAAGCGGCGCCGGCGGCGCCGTATTGTGAAAACCGCATCCAATGTCCCCAATGTCGCCGGGAGATCGCATCCAGCGGCACCCCTCGTCACCCCGCTTCAATCGGCGCTGAGGGGGTGCTTCGACCACCCCGACCCTTTCCGGGAGCTTAGACCATGATGTGTCGCCGGGGAAAAGAGCGTTCCGTTCAATGCCGGCGCGAAAGCTCGCGCGTCGCCATTTCCAGCCCGGCGAGCGTTAGCGGATACATGCGTTCGGAAAAGATGTCGCGGATCATGCCGATCGAGTGCGTGTAGGTCCAGTGCTTCTGCCTGATGGGATTGATCCAGATGGCGTTCGGCCATTGGGCGAGCGCGCGTTTGAGCCACACGATGCCCGCCTCTTCGTTCCAATGCTCGACCGAGCCACCAGGCTGCGCGATCTCGTAGGGGCTCATAGCGGCGTCCCCGACGAAGATCACCTTGTAATCGTGCCCGTATTTGTTGAGCACGTCCCATGTCGGCATGATCTCGGAGTGGCGGCGTCGATTGTCCTTCCACACCCCTTCATAGAGGCAATTATGGAAGTAGAAGAATTCGAGCTGCCGAAATTCGGCACGTGCCGCGGAGAAGAGTTCTTCGACGACGCGGATGTGGTCGTCCATCGAGCCGCCGGCATCGAAGAACATCAGAAGTTTTACCGCGTTGCGCCGCTCCGGCCGCACCTTGACGTCGAGATAGCCGTGCTCGGCGGTGGCGTGGATGGTGCCGGGCAGGTCGAGCTCCTCGGCGGCGCCCTCGCGAACCCAGCGGCGCAGCCGCTTCAGCGCCACCTTGATGTTGCGCGTGCCGAGTTCCACCCTATCGTCGAAATTTCTGAACTCGCGCTTGTCCCACACCTGGACGGCGCGCCGGTGACGGCTTTCGTGCTGGCCGATGCGGATACCCTCGGGATTATAGCCGTAAGCCCCGAAGGGCGAGGTCCCGGCGGTGCCAATCCATTTCGAGCCGCCCTGGTGCCGCCCCTTCTGTTCCTCCAGCCGCTTCTTCAGCGTCTCCATCAGCTTGGCGAATCCGCCAAGCGACTCGACGAGTTTCTTCTCCTCGTCCGTCAGGTGCTTTTGGGCGAGTTTTCGCAGCCATTCCTCGGGCAGGTTGACGGTGTCGACGCCCCCCTCGGCCGAAAGCGCCTCCAATCCCTTGAAAACATGGCCGAAGACTTGGTCGAAGCGGTCGATGAAACGCTCGTCCTTAACCATGGCCGACCTGGCGAGATAGTAGAAGGCCTCGACATCGTAATCGGCCAGATGCGCTTCCATTCCCTCGAGAAGCCCGAGATACTCGCGTAGCGAGACCGGCACGCCGGCGGCTTTGAGCTCAAGGAAGAACGGAATAAACATCTAGAACAGCGATCCCTGGCCGCTTCCGGGCTTCGGGCGCGAGGCCGGCCGTGCCTTGCCGGTTCCGCTGCTTGCGACGGCGGCGACCTTATCGTCGGCGAACTCGATGTCGAGCACGTCGCCCGGCGTCACGGAGACCGCTCGCCGCACGATCGCTCCCTCGGCGTCCTTCACCACCGCGAAGCCCCGCGCCAGCACCGAATGGTAGGAGAGCGTATCGGCCAGCCGCCACGCCTGCAAAAGCCGCGTGCGCTTGCGTTCCAGCGCAAGGCCCGTCGCCTGATCGGCGCGGCGGGAGAGCGCCGCGATCCTGTCTCCAGATTGTCCGCGCCTCCGCAACAAAGCGGTGGGCGAAATCCGCGCGGCGTCACGGTCGAAGCGCGTGCGCTTCATCGAAACCAGCGCCAGGAATACACCGGGGAGCCGGGAACCAGCGCGGTTCGTCCGCTGCCTGGCTTCGGTAGCGCGTCTCACCAGCAGCGTCGGCGACAGCCGCAGCCCGCCATATCGCGCGCGCTTCTTCTCCGTGTTGGCCGTCAGCGCCCGGCCGAGCCGGCTCGCCGCCTCGTCAAAGCGGCGGCGCGGCAGCGCCAGCAACTGGTCGGCCGAGGGGAGCGCCCGAGAGGCAGCCCTCAATGCCTGCCTTTTCCTTTCCGAGGAGCGCAAGGCGGCGCCCTGGAGCCTGGCCGAGAGGTTGGCGATACGCGCCTCCAGTTCGGCCTTGACCGGCACGGCCAGTTCGGCGGCGCCCGTCGGCGTCGGCGCGCGCATGTCGGCGGCAAAGTCGATCAGCGTCCAGTCGGTCTCGTGCCCGACCGCCGAGATGAGCGGGATCTCCGAAGCGGCCGCCGCGCGCGCCACCGCCTCGTCGTTGAAGCCCCACAGATCCTCCAGGCTGCCGCCGCCGCGCGCCACGATCAGGACGTCCGGGCGCGGGATTGGCCCACCGGGGGCCAGCCGGTTGAAGCCTGCGATGGCGGCGGAGACCTCGGCGCCCGTCGTCTCGCCCTGCACGCGCACGGGCCAGACCAGGATGGTGAGCGGGAAGCGGTCGTCGATGCGGTGGATGATATCGCGGATCACAGCCCCGGTCGGCGATGTGATGACGCCAATGACGCGCGGCATGAAGGGCAGCCTGCGCTTGCGCGAGGTGTCGAAGATGCCCTCCGCGGCAAGCCGCCGCTTGCGCTCCTCCAGAAGCGCCATCAGCGCGCCGGCGCCGGCAGGTTCGATCGCATCGATGACGATCTGGTATTTCGAGGAACCGGGATAGGTCGTCAGCCGGCCCGTGGCGATGACCTCCATGCCCTCTTCCGGGCGGATCTTCAGTCGAGCGAAGGTGCCCTTCCAGATGCAGGCCTCGAGGCGCGCCCGGTCGTCCTTCAGGGCGAAATAGGCATGCCCGGAGGAATGCGGCCCGCGGTAACCGGAAATCTCACCGCGCACGCGCACATTGCCGAAGGCGTCCTCGACCGTGCGCTTGAGCGCGACCGAAATCTCGCTGACGGTGAATTCCGCCGCGTTGGTGCGGGAATCATTGCTCGCTGCATCGACCATGCGCGGACTTGATGACTTCCCATCCGCGCGGTCAAGGGCGCCGGCGCGGGAGGGGCGATCAGCCAGACGTCGGTTGATGGTCCGTCTCGCCGCGCAGGCCCTTGTTCCTCAATGCCGCGATCGCCTTCTCCAGAAGGCGGCGGGCGCGCTCGGCGGCCTCACCGTCGAGCTTGGTCATGTCCAGGAAGATCGTCAGACCGTTGTCGACTTCATTGATCGTAGTCAGGTTGTCGTCCGGGAGGTCGTAGATCCCCTCCACCTCGTAGGGAACGACCTCCCTGGCAATGCCCTTCAAGGTGATGGGAGGCAAGGCGTGCGCCTTCACGCTGTCCTCGACGAGTGCATAGGTTTCGTGGCTAAGCACGATTCCGCCCGGCTTGGCGATCGCCTGCAGGCGCGCCGCGAGATTGGCCTCGGCACCGACGATCGTGTAATCCATCCGGTCCAGGCTACCGAAATTGCCGACATTGCAGTAGCCGGTATTGATGCCCATGCGAACCTCGAAGGGCCTTTGTATGCCGCGCGCGCGCCATTCGGCCTTGAGCGTGACGAGGCGGCGCTGCATGGCGATCGCCATGTCCAGGCATATCCTCGCGTCCTCGCGCGCGCCCTTGGTCTCCGGGTCGCCGAAGAAGGCGAGGATCGCGTCGCCGATGAACTTGTCCACCGTCGCGCCGTAGGTCTGCGCGATGGCGGACATCTCGGTGAAATATTCGTTGAGCAGGCTCGTCAGCTCTTCCGGCTGGAGCCTTTCCGACATCTCGGTGAAGTCCTTGATGTCGGAGAAGAAGATGGTGAGCTTCTTGCGCTCTGTCGAGATGATGACGTCCTTCTCGCCGCTGAAGATGCTTTTGTAGATCTGCGGCGACAGGTATTTCGAGATCTTCATCGAAATGGAGGCGAGGAAGCCGTTGGCTTCCTCCAGTTCGCGATTCATCCTGCGGAAATCGTTGGCCTGCCGCCACTGCAGGGTCGAGAAGCCCACCGCGAACGCGCCGGCGGCGGCAAAATACATGAAGAGATATTTGAAGGAAAACAGATTGCGGGCAATCGGTTGGTGAACGGTGATCTCCTGGATGCCGCGTACGTCGCCCACCTTCCAGTCCCGCTTGGGGCTGTCGGCGCGTGAATTATGGCAAGCCACGCAGGCGGCCCCCATAACCACGGGCACGGCCATGCGGATCTGCCGTTCGAACAGGGAGCCCGAAAGCGAGGTAGCGATCATATCCGGATCGCGCTTAGCCCGGAAATCCGCGAGCGCCTTCCTTTCGAAGGCGTCGAGAGCATGAGGCGCCCGCTCGGCGAAGGCGTAATCGGAGGTGAAGCGATAGCCGATATTCTCCCCGTGCTTGCCGATGATGGTGCCCAGTTCGAGCGACAAGGTCGCCGGTATCGGGATTGCGCCGGGAATATCCTCGTAGTTGTGCACGACGGCGCTTTTGCCGTCGAAATTCTGTACCCTGGCGACGATGTTGCTGGCGTAGTAGCCGCGGATGTCGTTGAAGACCCCGTTCATCGTCCGCGCTTCCGTGGCCAGGCCGGTGTCGGAGAGGTTCCTGAGATCGAGCCAGACGGCCACCGGCAGCAGGACAAGCGCCAGGCCCATGATCACGGCAAGCCACAGCGGCCTGTCGACTATCAGACGCCGGAAAGAGTTCATCGCGTCCACCGCGTACGTGCGACGCCGAGCTCATAGGCCGGATCGCTTACCGCGAGCTTACCTCAATGAAAGCGCGCGTCGAAGCGATTTTCCGCGACGGCGGACAACCGTCGATCGATATGCGGTGCCGAAAGGGTGATGTCCCGACCTTCACCAGCCCGGCAGGACGTGGCTCGGCCTTAGCCGCCTGCCGCGCGCGGCGGCGAAAGCGGCAAAGTCGAAGCTGCCGGCCTCATCAGGAGCCGGCACGGAGATGTTGTCGAGGCTTTCGGCAATGTGGCGGGCCAGCGCCTCGACGATCGCCGTATGGCCGGTGTGGCCGCGCATGATGCCGATCTGGCAATCCGGCAGCCGCCCGAAGCCGTCGGCCTCGCCGAGCACCCGCATGCCCGGCCGAAGGGCGCATTCAGGAAGGATGGAGAGGGCGAGCCCCGACAGCACGGCCGCGGCCACGACGGTCGCCGACCAGCTGGTGAAGAGCACGCGGTATTGCCGGCCCACGCGATCGAGAACGCCGCACGCGGCCTGCCGCCATATGCAGCCCTGCCGGCCGAAGGCCATCGGCAGCACCTCGGCCTCATGCGTCGAATGGTTGGCGGACGAGACCCAGAGCAGCGGCTCCCGTCGCACCACCTCTGAATGGCGGACCTCGTCGTTCTGCGTGACCAGCGCGATGTCGAGCGCACCGCGTCGGATAAGCGCGTCGAGATTAGGGCTCGGTTCGCAGACAACCGAAAGCTCGACCAGCGGGTTGGATCGGCCGAAGCGGGCCATGATCTCGGGCAGGAAGCGGTCGGCATAGTCGTCCGGCGTGCCGATGCGGATATGGCCTTCGAGCTGCGTGTCGTCGAAGGCCGCGAGCGTCTCGCGGTTGAGCTGGATGAGCCGGCGCGCATAGACGAGAAGCCGTTCGCCGTCGTCGGTCAGCCGGTTGGTGCGGCCCTCCTTTTCGAACAACGTCTTGCCGACGCGTTCCTCCAGTCGCCGCATCTGCATGGAGACGGCCGATTGCGTCCGGTGCACGTCGTCGGCAGCCTTGGTGAAGCTGCCGGTGTCGGCGATGGCGATGAAAGTCTGCAATTGGTCCAGGTCAAGAGGCGCGGCCATGAGACGCTCCCATCAGAATAGTTGATACGAAAGATTAGAAACATTCGTTCGACTAATCAATACGCCGGTGGCACAGTTCGATGGTCCAAAGGCGCGAAAGATCGCGGCCAGGCGCATCTTCCCGCGCGCGGCCGTCTAATCGAGAGTCCGCCGCCACACAAAGGAGACCTGAAATGACGACGCTCGCACACACCGCCCTGCCTGCCGCCAAGGCATCGCGCACGGTGCTTTTCGCGCGTGTCTTCCAACAGGTATTCGCCTTCGCGCGCGCCCTCAAAAACCGTCGCGAAATTTATCGCCTGGGCGCCATGACGGATCTGGAGCTCGCCGACATAGGGCTGACCCGCACCGATCTCCACGTCGCCGTGCGCTCGCCGTTCGGCGTCGATCCCACGCTCAGGCTCGGTTCCATCGTCGCCGCCCGCGAGGACGCCGCCCGCCGCGTTCACTGAACGCACGCCGATACGCTTTGCAGGCATCTCACTCCCCTACCGGCTCCCACCGGTTGCCTGCTCCCTGCCCGGCCCCCTGGAGGGCCGGGCTTTTTCGTTTTGGGGCGGGTTTTGCCCGCTAACCACGCTATCCACAGGCCAGTGACGATTGGCTTTGCCCCCTGCCAGGGCTACTTTCAAATCATCTCAGGACCCAATGGATGGTTCGTTTGGTCGGCGGATCGAACCTTGGAGTTTCCAGAGACCCGACCCGGGAGGTCGCATTCGACGGTTCGCCGGACGATGCACGTTCCCGGAGACCAGCGGGAGCCGATATCGGCGGTTGCAAACGCGGGTGTTGGACCGATGCTGCCATGAAGGGCCGGTAGTCCTTCGATGGCGCGCCCTGTGAAGCCCTCGGGCGGCGCGGGAGCGGATCCGGAAGACGATGCGTTTGAAAAAGTGCATGATCTTTCGGACCGTCAACATCAGGGCCGCCCCGGTGGTCCTGAATTGACAGGGAGGCGCTGGGAGCAATCCCGGCGCTTTCTGTTTTTTGCGTGGTTCTAGGCGCACTCGGCACGGAGACGACGCCCGCGCCGCCCAGCTCAGCCGCGCCGATCCATGCCCTTCATGAACTGGTCGAAGACCGAGCCCATGGCCTTCTCGTGCTCGTCGCGGACGTTGCTGCCCGCCTCGAACATCTTGCCGAAGAGATCGTCATAGGGATTGCGCGGGCGGCCGCTCGGGTTCGTCGGCGGCTCCGGAGCAGCCTCGGGGGAGGCGCTGGCGCCGCCGAACATCTCCTCCAGCATTTTTCCCCAAGGATTGCCGGCCATGCCGCCCGGGGTAACCTGGCCGGCCGCCCCGCCGAACATTCCTTCGAGTATCTTGCCGAAAGGATTTTCCGCCCCGGCGCCGCTTGGCGCCTGCGTGTTCGGCGCGCCCATGCCGCCGCGCATCATCTGCTCCATGATCTGCCCGAGAAGACCGCCGCCGCCGGAACCCGGCATCTGCCCGGTGGACTGCTTGAAAAGACCGCCCATGATCATCGAGGCAATGACGGGCAGCATCTGGTTCAGGATATTCTGGCCGATGCCGGTCATCTGTGCCGCTTGGCCGGTGACGGCGCGGCTAAGATCCTTCGATCCGAAAAGCTGGCCGAGAATGTCGTTGCCCCGCGCGACGCCCTCGGGCGAATTGGCACGGGCGGCGTCCTCGAAATATTTGACGTGCTGGCCGCTCGCCATGGCCTTCATGAAATCCGCCATGCCGTAAGGGTCCGAAACGTTGCGCTTCAGCCCCTGGCTGAAGGCGGGCATAAGCGCCTGCAGGGCCGCTTGCGTCTGCTGCTGCGAAAGCCCGAACTGCCGTGACAGCGCTTCGATGCCGTTGCCGTTCTGCGCATTGGCGATCATGTCGAACAGGGGAAGCAACGCCCGATCCTCCGGTCAGTTTCGCTACAGGGGCGAAAACCTAGCGCAATTCCGAGCGGTCGCCTACCGGTCGTCCTCTCAGACCTTCGCCCTAAGTGAAGGACAGGCAACAGCCGTGAGGATGCTGGAGACCGCTGGTGATTAACTGGAGGAATATTTTCGCCACGCTTTTACTCGCCGCGACGATACCGGTTGCGGCGGGCCATGGGGCGGAACTCTCGATCGTCACCGGCTCGGTCGGCAACGATTTGAAGGACATGCGAACACTGCTCGCCGAATTCCGGAAGAAGACCGGCCATACCGTCGACATCGTCACCATGCCATCCTCATCGACGGACCAATTCGCGCAATATCGTCTGTGGTTGGCCGCCCGCGACTCCGACGTCGACGTCTACCAGACCGACATCATCTGGGCGCCGCAGCTCGCCACGCACTTCGTCGATCTCGGGCCCTACGCGAAGGATCTCGCGCCGGACGAGTTCAAGGCCACCCTGGCTTCTCAAACCGTGGACGATCGGCTTGTCGCGCTACCCATGTTCGCCGATGCGCCGGCGCTCTACTACCGCAAGGATCTGCTCGACAAATACGGCAAACCCGTACCGAAAAGCTGGAGCGGGATGGCCGCGACCGCGAACGCGATCATGGACGGCGAACGTAAAGCCGGCAACGCGAAGATGTGGGGCTTCGTGTTCCAGGGCGCATCCTATGAAGGGCTGACCTGCGATGCGCTCGAATGGATCGCCTCGCATGGAGGCGGCCATGTGGTCGAGCCCGACGGCACAATCTCGGTCGACAATCCCAAGGCGGAAAAGGCGCTTGAGCAGGTAAAATCCTGGATTGGTTCGATCGCGCCGCCGGGCGTGCTGTCCTACCAAGAGGAGGAATCGCGCGGCGTATGGCAGAGTGGCAACGCCGTCTTCATGCGCAACTGGCCCTACGCCTATGCACTGGGCAACGGCGAGGATTCGCCGATCAAGGGCAAGTTCGACGCGGTCCCCCTGCCCGCCGGCGAGGGCGGTGAGCCCGCCGCGACGCTCGGCGGCTGGGCGCTCGCTGTCTCGAAATATTCGAAGCACCGCAAGGATGCGATAGAGCTTGCGCTGTTCCTTACCTCCGCGCATGCGCAGAAATACCGCGCGCTCGAAAGCTCGCGCCTGCCGACCCTGCGCTCGCTCTACGACGACCCTGAAATCGGCGAAAAGCAACCAATCATCCCGCGCTGGAAGAAGGTGCTCGAAAGCGCTATCGCCAGGCCGACGGCTGCCACGGGATCGAAATACAACGAGGTGTCGTCGGACTTCTGGACCGCGGTCCACAATACGCTCTCAGGCGAAGACAGCGCGGCGGGCAATCTCGAGCTTCTCAAGGCGCAGCTTGCAGACCTTGGGCGAGGGGGTTGGTAGATGCCGGGCCGGGCGTCACATTCAGGTATCACGAAGCTTCTCCGCAGCCGCGGCGCCGCAGCCGTGCTGTTCCTGGCGCCGATGCTGATCGTGCTCGCCGCGATCGCCGCCTGGCCACTCGCGCGCACGATCTGGTTCGGCCTCACCGACGCCTCGCTCGACAATCTGCCCGCGGCTAAATTCGTCGGCCTCCGCAACTATTTCCACGTGCTGACGCTCGACAGCGGGCAGCGCTACATGTCCGGCCTGCTCGTCGATCCAGTCTGGTGGGGGGCGGTCTGGAACACGGTGAAATTCGCCGCCATCTCCGTCTTCTTCGAAACCGTCCTCGGCACGATCATCGCGCTGGTGCTGCATGCCGAGTTTCCTGGAAGGGGCATCGTCCGTGCCGCCGTCCTCGTACCCTGGGCGGTGCCGACAATCGTCTCGGCCCGGATGTGGGCATGGATGCTGAACGACCAGTTCGGCATCCTCAACGATCTCTTCATGAAGCTGGGCATTCTTTCCCATCCGGTCGCCTGGACGGCGTCACCGGACACCGCGCTTGCCGCCGTGCTCATCGTTGATATCTGGAAGTCGACGCCGTTCATGGCGCTTCTTATCCTCGCAGGACTGCAGATGCTACCAGCGGACATATACGAGGCGGCGCGCGTCGACGGCGCCCATCCCGTAAAGGTCTTCTGGAAGATCACGCTTCCGCTCATCCGGCCGGCGCTGCTGGTTGCGGTGATCTTCCGCACACTCGACGCGCTGCGTGTCTTCGACCTGATCTACGTCCTGACCCCGGACAACGCTCAGACCCAGACCATGTCGGTCTTCGCGCGCCAGAACCTCTTTTATTTCGACAAGTTCGCTTACGGCTCGGCGGCTTCGACGCTGCTTTTCCTCGTCATTGCGCTCATCACCATCGCCTTCATCCGATTTGGGCACCTCAACTCCGAGGGTGGGCGATGAGGCTGGCTCGGCCCGTCAGGACGGTCGCGTTCTACGTGCTGGTGGCGGGAATCGTGCTGGAGTCGGTCTTTCCCTTCTATTACGCAGTCGTCACCTCGTTCAAATCGGGGCAGGCGATCTTCCATGTCGACTACTGGCCGTCATCCTTCTCGCTCGACAATTACATAGCCGTCCTGAGGACAGGCCATTTCGCCCGCAACATCCTGAATTCTCTGATAGTCGCGGCGGCGACGGTGGCGCTGTCGCTGACGCTCGGCGTCACCGCTTCCTATGCGCTGGCACGCATCCGCTTCCGTGGGCGACGCCTGCTCCTCTTCACCATCCTTTCGGTCTCGATGTTCCCGCAGATCGCGGTGCTCGCCGGGCTTTTCGAGATGGTCAGCGCTTTCAGACTCTACAATTCGCTCCTGTCCTTGATCCTCGCCTATCTGATCTTCACACTCCCGTTCACGGTCTGGGTGCTGACCGCCTTCATGCGCGAATTGCCGGACGGCATCGAGGAGGCGGCGATCATGGACGGCGCCTCGCCCTTGGTCATCGTCACGCTGATCTTCCTGCCGATGCTGTGGCCGGCGATGGTGACGACCGGCCTGCTCGCCTTCATCGCGGCCTGGAACGAGTTCCTCTTCGCGTTGACCTTCATCTCGACCGATACGCAGCGCACCGTCCCGGTGGCGATCGCGCTGCTTTCGGGCGCATCGTCATTCGAGGTACCTTGGGGCCGCATCATGGCGGCGTCGGTAATCGTCACCGTGCCGCTGATCGCGCTGGTGCTGATCTTCCAGCGCCGCATTGTCGCCGGGCTGACGGCGGGCAGCGTGAAGGGCTGAGACCACGAAAATATCCCTCATGCGTTGTCGCTTCCAAGGGGCGGCATTCGTCCTAAGAGCAGGTCCAACGATTTTCCGGAGGTCAAGATGTCCCACAAGCTCGTTCCTGCCGAGGAACTCGCACGGGGCGGCCCAGTGCGCTTCCCCAACGAAAGCGCGCAATACCGCCTCGCCCGCACCGCGCTTCTCGCCGAAGAAATCGAGCTTCGGCGTCATCTGGAGCGCGTGGCGGCGCAGCGCCGCGCCTTGCCGCCCGGTGGCGAGGTCATCGGCGACTATCGCTTCGAGGGCGAACGCGGGAAGATCGACTTCGCCGGCCTGTTCGGGGACAAGGAAACGCTCGTCGTCTACAGCTTCATGTTCGGGGCGAAGCGCGAGCAGCCATGCCCGATGTGCACCAACTTGCTCAACACGATGGAAGGCAACGCCGCAGATATCCTGCAGAAGGTTGCGCTCGCCGTCGTTGCCGGTTCGCCGATCGAGCGACTGAAAGCGTGGAAGAAGGAGCGTGGCTGGACAGATCTGCCGCTCTACACCGATCTGAATGGCGAGTACTCACGCGACTATCACGGCGTGCTGCCGGACGGCTCGGAAATCCCGGCCTACAACGTCTTCACGCGTCGCGATGGCACGATTCGCCATTTCTGGGGCGGCGAGTTTACCGGCGACATGTCCGATCCGGGTCAGGATCCGCGCGGGGCGCCTGACTTCGCCATCCTGTGGAACGTGCTCGACACCACGCCCGAGGGAAGGGGGACCGACTGGTATCCGAAGCTGGAATACTAGGTCGTGGAGTCATAGATCTCGAGTTGGCGCCGGAAACGGCAAAGAGATGCCAGGAGAAGCGCGA
>JBQCFA010000284.1:0-6337 GCA_051959695.1 Rhizobiaceae bacterium | reverse complement strand
AACGACCCCGCGGCGCGACCAACGTGTCGGGCGGCGCCTTCATGCTCCATGACGAAGTGATCCGTCGGCGGCGGGCGGCCGGAAACATCGCCTGGAACTGGAATGTCGGCATCGCGTCGCCGCCGCTGCCGCCGGCCGAAGCCGGGATAGAAAACGCGTCGCCTGACCGTTCGAAGACAGGAGCGCCGAGGGTCACCATATCGGAAAACGCACATCCATGACCGATGCACCATCCTCCGTTCCGGCAGGGCCGGGTATCCGGCGACGGCCCGCGCGCAAGGACGGACCGGAACGCCGCAAGGCCTCCACGAAGGCCAGGCAGCGGAGCGAGATGATCGAACAGATCCTCGACAACGCCGAGCATCTGTTCGCCCGCCACGGGCTTTACGGAGTGACCCTGAAGGATGTCGCCAATCGTATCGGCGTCCACCACACGCTCATCAACTACTACTTTGATGACAAGCGACAGCTGTTCGACGCCGTCTTTTCGCGCCGTGCGGCGGTGACCAGCGAACGACGGATGCGGGTACTCGACGACTACGAAAAGGCGACCGCCGGAAGGCCGACGGTCGAAGGCGCGTTGCGCGCTTTCTTGGATACCGATCTCGACCTCTACATCATGGGCGGGGAGGGTTGGAGAAATTACGGAGCGCTGAGCGCCCAGGTCGCCAGCACGCCGGAATGGGGTGCGGCGATGATGGATCGGCATTTCGATCCGGTCGTGCTCAAGCTGGTCGACCTGTTGAAGAAGGCACTCCCCGACAGCGCCGAGGAAGACATCTTCTGGGGGTATCACTTCGTCACCGGGGCGCTGATGCTGACATTGGCCCGCACGGGCAGGATCGACAGGCTGTCCGGCGGCAAGTGCCGTTCGGATGACTACGCCGCGGTAAAGGAACGCATGGCTACGTTCATGACCGCCGGCTTCATGGCGATCTGCGGCAGCGCAAGGGCAGGTCGAGGTCCATGATGGAGACGCGTTGGGAAGTCACGGCCCCGGCCGGAGCGCTCCATCGGCGAAAGCAGGGAATTGCTTGCGTGGACACCGTTAATTCACTAGTGAGTGAGTGAAGGAAATTGGCGGCAGGGATGCGCGGATGAAGCTTCGGGACAGGGTCGCGATCGTCACCGGCGCCGGTGGGGGACTGGGCCGCTCCCATGCGCTGATGCTGGCGAAGCTCGGCGCCAAGGTCGTGGTCAACGACATGGATGGCGCCAACGCCGAGCGGGTTGCGGGGGAAATCCGCGCGGCCGGTGGCGAGGCGCTCGGCTTCGCCGCTTCGGTGACGGACGAGGCCGCCGTCGCCGCGATGGTGGAGCGCACCCTGACCGAGTGGAGCCGCGTCGACATCCTCGTCAACAATGCCGGCATCCTGCGCGACAAGAGCTTCGGCAAGATGACGCTCGACGATTTCCGCCTGGTGCTCGACGTCCATCTGATGGGCTCGGTCATCTGCACCAAGGCGGTGTGGGAGAACATGCGCGAACAGCATTTCGGCCGGATCGTGATGACCACCTCGTCGTCGGGGCTTTACGGCAATTTCGGCCAGTCGAACTACGGCGCGGCCAAGATGGCATTGGTCGGGCTGATGCAGACACTGGCGCTCGAAGGCCAGAAATACAATGTCCGCGTCAACTGCCTTGCGCCGACCGCCGCCACTCAGATGACCGATGGGCTCCTGGCGCCGGATGCCTTGGAGAAGCTGGCCCCCGAGCTGGTCAGCGAGGGGCTGCTTGCGCTGGTCGGCGACGATGCCCCCACGCGAGCGATCCTGTGCGCCGGGGCGGGACATTTCGCGCGCGCCAACATCACGCTGACGGACGGCGTCCGCGTCGGCAGCGGTGCCGGCGCGGCCGAGCGCGTGGTCGCCATGTGGGACGCGATCGGCGACCGCGCCGGCGAAATCGTCCCGGACTATGGCTTCACCCAGGCGCAGCGGGAACTGGCTTCGGCAAGTTCGAACGCACCTGTCGACCTCATGGCTGGAGTCGGCAAGACGCTGAGTAACTGAATACCGGTCCATCGCGAACAAGGGAGGCGCGAACAAGTCAGGAAGGCCACAAGCATGTTCCCGGGAGGAGACCACGGGAGCGCGGAGCGCCGCTGACGGCGCGTGAGAATGGGAAACAGGATTGGCGGCTTGAGCCGGCCAATTCCGAAAAGTGGAGGAGATCATGAAGAGCATTTTCGCTTCGACGGCGCTTGCGCTGTCCGTACTCGGCGCCACGGTGTTTTCGGCCACCGCCGCCGACACCATCAAGATCGGCTATGTCGATCCGCTATCGGGCGGCGGCGCCAGCATCGGCCAGATCGGCATCAATCAGCTCAAGTTCATCGCCGACGAGGTCAACGGCAAGGGCGGCGTACTCGGCAAGCAGATCGAAGTCATCCCCTACGACAACAAGCTCGACCCGCAGGTCAGCCTGGTCCAGGTCCAGAAAGCCATCGATCAGGGCGTGCGCATCATCGTCCAGGGCAACGGTTCGTCGGTCGCCGCCGCCGTCGAAGGCTTCGTCACCAAGTTCAATTCGCGCAACCCCGGCAAGGAGGTGGTCCACGTCAACTACGCGGCCATCGATCCCTCGCTGACCAACGAGAAGTGCAGTTACTGGCACTTCGCCTGGGACGCCAATGTCAGCATCAAGATCGAGGCGCTGACCAACTTCATGAAGAACAACAAGGACATCAAGAAGGTCTACCTGATCGACCAGGACTACTCGTTCGGTCATTCGGTCGCCGATGCCGCCTCGAATGCCCTCAAGGAAAAGCGCAGCGATCTGCAGGTTGTCGGCAACGAATTCGTTCCCCTGCAGAAGACGACCGACTTCTCGCCCTATATCGCCAAGATCAAGGCCTCCGGCGCCGACAGCGTGATCACGGCCAATTGGGGCAACGACCTTGCGCTCCTGATCAAGGCGGCCGGCGACGCCGGTCTCGACGTCAACTGGTATACCTTTTACGCCGGCGGGGCGGGCGGGCCGACCGCGGTCAAGCAGGCCGGGCTGAAGGACAAGGTCTTCCAGATCACCGAAGGCATCAACAACATCGACTACGCGCCGATGCAGAAGACCGTGAAGGCGTACATGGACAAGTATCCGGATGCGCCGGTCTACTATCCGCGGCTGTTCAACGCCATGGATATGGTTTTCGAGGCAATGAACGAGGTCAAGTCGGACGACCCCGTCAAGTTCGTACCCAAGCTCGAAGGCATGAAGCACGCCGACTTCAGCGACGGCAAGGAGGGCTTCATGCGCAAGGACGATCACCAGTACTTCCAGACGATGTACATGTCCTCTCTCGGACCGCTCGGCGCGGGCGAGCCCTTCGACGAGGAACACACCGGCTGGGGCTGGAAGGTGGCGGCGACGATTCCCGTCGATGACACGATCGTCCCCACGACCTGCAAGATGGAGCGTCCCGAGTAAGGATGCCGGGTTGACGCCGGGACCGTCCCGGCGTCACCTGCGGCGTGACGTCCTTTCATCGATGGAGGGACGCGGGGAGGAGCGCTGACATGCTTGAGATCGTCTTCATATCGACGCTCAACGGCGTCCTCTTCGGAATGCTGCTGTTCCTTATGGCCAGCGGCCTGACCGTCATCTTCTCGATGATGGGCGTGCTGAATTTCGCGCATGCCAGCTTCTATATGCTGGGTGCGTTTTTCGGGTTTGAGATCAGCCGCCATATCGGCTTCTGGCCGGGGCTGGTGATCGCGCCGCTCCTTGTCGGCGGTGTCGGCATGGCCGTCGAGCGCTACGGGCTCCGCCAGGTCCACAGGCACGGCCATGTCGCCGAACTCCTGTTCACATTCGGACTGACTTTCGTCATCCAGGAACTGGTGCAGATGGTGTGGGGCAAGCTGCCGGTCGACTATCGCGTCCCGCCCGCGCTGGATTTCCCTGCCTTCACCATTTTCTCGACCCAATACCCGGCCTTCAAGATATTCGAACTCGCGATCTCCATCGCCATCTTCCCGGCGCTCCTGCTCGTCATCAAGCGCACCCGCGTCGGGCTGGTCGTGCAGGCCGCGCTCACCCATCCCGACATGGTCGGCATGCTGGGGCACAATGTCGACCGCGTCTTCATGCTGGTGTTCGGGGTCGGGGGCGCACTGGCGGCCGTCGCCGGCGTGATTGCCGGGCCCGCGCTGGTGACGCAGTCGAACATGGCCGCATCGCTGGGCCCGATCCTCTTCGTCGTAGTCGTCGTCGGCGGGCTCGGCTCGCTCGGCGGCGCCTTCGTCGCGTCGCTGCTGATCGGCCTCCTGCAGACATTCGCCGTCGCCTCGAACGCCTCGCTGGCCGATCTGTTCGGCGAGTTGACCGGTTCGGGGCTGGCGACCGCCTATCTGAGCGATATCTGGAACGTCACCGTGGCGCAGGTCGCCGCCGTCCTTCCCTACCTCCTCCTGGTGCTGATCCTGATCTTCAGGCCGCGCGGGCTGATGGGGACACGCGAGACATGAGCGACCTCGGCAAGATGCCGGCGGCGGATCTGCCGCCGGCGCGACCAGGAAACGTCATCGTCGGCTATGGCGTCTGGATCGTGGCGGCGGTGATCCTGCTGATCCTTCCGCGAATATTCAGTTCCGGCCTTTCGATCAGCACCATGTGCCTGATGGGCATCATGATCATCTTCGCCCTGTCCTACAACATGCTGCTCGGTCAGACGGGCCTTCTGTCGTTCGGGCACGCTGTGTTCTTCGGGCTGGGCGGTTTCCTGACGGCGCATGCGATGAATACGGTGCGCGCCGCCCATGCGCCGCTGCCGCTTGAAGTGTTTCCGCTGGTGGGCGGCTTCACCGGCCTCGTTTTTGGCATCATCTTCGGTGCGGTCTCGACAAGACGCGCAGGCACGGCCTTCGCCATGATTACGCTGGGCATCGGCGAACTCGTATCGTCGAGCGCCCTCATCCTGCGCCATGTCTTCGGCGGTGAGGAGGGGATTTCCGTCGACCGCACGCGGGTGCTGCATCTCTTCGGCATCGGCTTCGGGCCGCAGGAGCAGGTCTATTATCTGATCGCCGTGTGGTGCTTCGTGTCCGTCGCGGCGATGTACGCGATCACGCGCACGCCATTCGGGCGCATCTGCAACGCCGTTCGCGACAATCCGGACCGGGTCGAATATATCGGCTACAACACGACGACGGTGCGCTTCATCGCCTTTTCCCTCGCCGGCATGTTCGCCGGGCTCGCAGGCGGCCTGGCGGCGCTCAATTTCGAGATCGTGACATCGTCGGCGATGGGCGCGGGACAATCCGGCGCGGTGGTGCTGATGACCTATATCGGCGGCGTCGGCAATTTCGCCGGGCCGATTATCGGCGCCGTCCTCGTGACCTATCTTCAGGTCATGCTGAGCGATGTGACAGGCGCCTGGCAGCTCTATTTCGCCCTGTTGTTCATCGCCATGGTGATGTTCGCGCCGGGCGGCATCGCGGGTTTGCTGGCGCGCCAGCAACCGCTCCTGCGCGGGCGGCAGCTCCATCGCGTGCTTCCTTCCTACGCGGCGGCGGCGCTGACGGGACTGATCGCGCTGACCGGCCTGAGCATGGTGATAGAGATAAGCTACCAGCTCGCAGTCAACGCGTCCGACGGACCGCAAATGTCCTTCATGCATGTTGCATTCAATGCGGCCTCGCCCCTCCCCTGGCTGATCGCGCTGGTTCTGCTTGTCGGTGGCGGCGCGCTTTTCCTGCGCGCCGGAAGATGGGCGCTCATGGCCTATAACGAAGCTCTGGCGGCGGCACGCGCGCGCGGAGCGGCGTCATGAGCGCTGCCGGCCCCGTGCTCGAGCTGGACGCACTCCGCAAGGGCTTTGGCCTGGTGGAGATCATTCGCGGTGTCGACCTGTCGGTACAGGCGGGCGAGCGCCACGCGATCATCGGGCCGAACGGCGCAGGCAAGTCCACGCTGTTTCATCTCATAAGCGGCCGCTACCGGCCAAGCGCGGGCGCCATCCGGCTGCGCGGCGAGAACATTGCCGGTATGGCGCCGCAACTCATCAATCGACGCGGCCTGTCGCGCAGCTTCCAGATCACCAACATCTTCCCTCGACTGAGTGTCTGGGAGAATGTGCGCTGCGCGACTTTGTGGGCGATGGGCCACCGCTACGCTTTCTGGCGGAATATCGAGCGGCTCGCGGATGCGCGTCAGCGCACCGAGGAAATATTGCGGGAAATCAATCTTCTCGACCGATGGCGGATGCCGGCCGGCCTCCTCACCTATGCCGAGCAGCGTGCCCTGGAGATCGGGCTGACGATCGCCGGCAATGCCGACATCCTGTTGCTGGACGAACCGACCGCGGGAATGAGCCATGCCGAAACCGAACGCGCGGTGG